>NZ_CEZBFX010000041.1:0-38457 GCF_982964205.1 Roseofilum sp.
CCTAAATTGTGAGGTTTAGGAATCCCCGTGTCTTTAGACCGGGGAGGATGTCAATTGAGAATCTCGATCAGCTAGAAGAAGTCTGATACCACAGCTACCAAACCTTATTGAAACAGCCAGAATTAATTGCAGGGTTAATCAATTTCCTCAACTTATGCTATGGGATTAAAAGATATCCAATACCAAAAATACACCATAACCGTGAGGGCCCATAAACTATGGGAAAACCTGGAAACAGCTTAGGCGGAACTCATCACCACAAATTTGGGAATCGATAGCCGTTCTAGAGCCACCAACATTATTCTATTAACTGTAGGGATAAGAGATTTAGCAATAATTGGGACAGCTTGGTTTGTCAGATCGCAATGGAAGAATCGGAATGGAAGAAATAGCGATCGCCTCCTCACACACTCCCCAAAAATTATCCCCACCCTATAGACAAACACCGCCAGATGCTCTATAGTGGTATATTGTCGCCAAAAATAAGGTTGCTTACTTTTCGTGAGACCCTCTAGCGGAGACCCCAGTCGCCATAAGGATACTGAGCCTTAGTGTGCTTAAGTCCAGGTGCTATAGATAAGGGTAACCAGTAATTCAAAACTTGGTTGTCTAAAGTATTAAGGGCATTAGCCTTAATACGAATCTAAATAATTCAGCCAACTGCCTGAGTCTTGCTGTTGAAGTGAGACCGGTATTTGTCTGAGTAATACTTAGGGAAAATTATAGATCCGGCCTATCCCATAAAGATGTGGCTTGATTGTTGTCTGTAAACAAAAAGGAGACTACCCAACCTGTGTCTGTAGGTATTCTCGGAACCAAACTCGGCATGACCCAAATCTTTGACATGGAAGAAGGAATCGCCATTCCGGTCACCGTTGTCCAAGCTGGACCATGCACCGTAACCCAAATCAAAACTCCAGAAACCGATGGCTATAGTGCCATCCAACTGGGCTATGATGCTGTACCGAAAAAGCGGCTCAACCGTCCAGAAGTTGGGCACTTAGAGAAATCGGGCGCTGTGGCAGGGGAAACTGGACTGCGGCATCTGCGAGAATATCGCAGCGATACCG
Source organism: Roseofilum sp. (assembly GCF_982964205.1). Classification (NCBI taxonomy): domain Bacteria; kingdom Bacillati; phylum Cyanobacteriota; class Cyanophyceae; order Desertifilales; family Desertifilaceae; genus Roseofilum; species Roseofilum sp. Next base: position 1,071 of record NZ_CEZBFX010000041.1, read on the forward strand.
TCAGCAGCTATGAACTCGGTCAAGAACTCAAAGCTGACCTCTTCACAGAAGGTCAACTGGTTGATGTCATTGGTAAAAGTATCGGTCGCGGGTTCGCCGGTTACCAAAAGCGCCATAACTTCCGCCGGGGGCCGATGTCCCACGGTTCAAAAAACCACCGCCTTCCGGGATCGACCGGAGCAGGAACCACCCCTGGACGAATTTACCCAGGGAAAAAAATGGCAGGACGTAAAGGCAATGCCCAAATCACGATTCGCAAACTGCAAGTCGTGCGGGTAGATACCGATCGCAACCTACTGCTGATTAAAGGTTCAGTTCCAGGCAAACCCGGAACGCTCCTGAGTATCGCTCCAACCAATCAAGTGGGCGGCTGATCCACACAGAAAGAAACCCTCTCTATCTAAGGGATCAAAGCAAGTAGAAAAGGAAAATCGAAACTATGGTTAGTTGCGTAAGGAAAGACTGGCAAGGGTCAGAGGTGGGCGAAGCCAACCTTGAACTCAAGGTCGCCAAAGAAGAGACGAGCGCTCATATTGTCCACCGTGCCCTCGTGCGTCAACTCAATAATGCACGCCAAGGAACCGCTTGCAGCAAAACCCGCGCCGAAGTTAGAGGGGGCGGACGCAAACCTTGGCGGCAAAAAGGAACCGGTCGCGCTCGTGCGGGTTCTATCCGTTCTCCCCTGTGGCGAGGGGGTGGGGTGATCTTCGGGCCCAAGCCCAGAAGTTACGAAACCAAGATGAACCGTAAAGAGCGGCGCTTGGCCTTAACCACAGCCTTAATGGGCAGAACCGATGACCTGATTGCGATCGAAGAAATTGGTGACAACCTGGCTCGGCCCAAAACCAAAGAACTCCTAGGGGCGATTGCCCGTTGGGGAGCAGCAGAGACCGACAAAGTGCTGCTTATCATCCCCGAACGCCATGAAAACCTCTATTTGTCTGCTCGCAATGTCCCCAGACTGCGATTAATTCTTGCCGAGCAACTCAACGTCTACGACATCCTCAATGCAGACAAAATCATAGCCACCGGTTCCGCTCTCGAAAAAATTCAGGAGGTCTATGGTGAGTAATTCTACCATTTCAGGCAATCGCGCCCTACCTGACCTGATCCGCCGCCCGATCGTCACCGAAAAAGGAACCCGACTCTTAGAAGACAATAAATATGTCTTTGAAGTCCTTCCCCAGGCCACTAAGCCGGAAATTAAGGCGGCGATCGAAAGCCTATTTGAGGTCAAAGTTACCAAGGTAAACACCTATCGCGCCCCCCGTAAAAAACGGCGTGTAGGTCGCTTCACGGGATATAAGGCTCAATACAAACGAGCCGTAGTTACCCTATCCCCTGGCGACCAGATCATCTTGTTCCCAGAAGTGTAATTGATGAACTGTTATGGGCATTCGATCCTACAAACCCTATACCTCAAGTACCCGGCAGCAGAGTGTCTCTGATTTTGCGGAGATCACTAAAGATCGGCCAGAGAAATCCCTGATTAAGAAAAATCACCGGGTCAAAGGCCGGAATAACCGAGGAGTTATTACCTGTCGCCATCGGGGGGGTGGTCATAAACGGCGCTATCGTCTGGTTGATTTCCGGCGGAATAAATTCAACGTTCCCGCCAAAGTTGCGGCGATCGAGTACGATCCCAACCGCAACGCTCGCCTAGCCCTATTATTTTACACCGATGGTGAAAAACGGTATATCCTCCATCCTAGAGGATTAGCCGTAGGCACAACTGTGATTTCCGGTGAAAACGTTCCCATTGAAGTTGGCAACTGTATGCCCTTGGGTAATATGCCTTTGGGAACCAGCGTTCATAACATTGAACTCGTCTCCGGACGGGGTGGGCAAATTGTGCGCGCGGCTGGAGCTACGGCGCAAGTCGTCGCCAAAGAAGGGGACTATGTAACTCTGCGTTTACCCTCTACAGAAGTGCGGATGGTGCGCAAGGAATGCTACGCGACCATTGGCCAAGTGGGCAACGTAGAAGCTCGTAATATCACCCTAGGAAAAGCTGGACGGACTCGGAGGAAAGGTCGTCGGCCTCAAGTGCGAGGCAGCGTCATGAACCCCGTGGATCACCCCCATGGTGGTGGTGAAGGACGGGCCCCCGTCGGTCGCAGTGGCCCTGTAACCCCTTGGGGTAAACCAGCCTTGGGTGCAAAAACACGGAAGAAACATAAATCTAGCGATCGCTTGATTGTACGTCGTCGTCGTCGGACTTCCAAGCGCGGTCGCGGAGGTCGTCAAGCCTAATCAATTAAAAATTAAAAATTAAAAATTAAAAATGACTGTTTTTAGTTTTGGTTTTTAATGTTTTGATTGACTCCCCTGATTACATAACCTTGAAAGTCTTATGGCTCGTTCCTTAAAAAAAGGCCCCTTTGTTGCCGACCATCTGTTAACCAAAATTGAAAAACTCAATGATAGAGGCGAAAAACAAGTGATTAAAACTTGGTCTCGCCCCTCCACCATTGTGCCCCAGATGATTGGCCATACCATTGCTGTTCATAATGGCCGCCAGCATGTTCCCGTGTTTATCACAGAACAGATGGTCGGACATAAATTAGGAGAATTTGCTCCCACTCGAACCTATCGAGGCCATGCAAAGAGCGACAAAAAAGCTCGCCGATAATTAATATTCCCCCTAGGGATAATCGGTTTCCCCCTTATTGACTCAGGATGAAAGAAAAACGATGGCAATCGATACTTCTGTAGAAACTCGTGCGATCGCACGGTACATCCGTATGTCCCCCCATAAAGTCCGTCGAGTATTAGACCAAATTCGGGGAAAAACCTATCGGGATGCACTGATCGTACTCGAATTCATGCCCTACCGTGCCTGTCAACCCATCTTAAAGGTGTTGCGATCGGCAGTCGCGAATGCGGAACATAACCAGGGACTCGACCCTAGAAGCCTAGTGATTAGCAAAGCCTTTGCTGACGCTGGCCCAGCCCTCAAGCGCTTTCGCCCTCGGGCCCAAGGACGGGCTTATCAAATTCGTAAACCCACCTGTCATATTACAGTAGCTGTTGCCCCAGAAGCGGCTAGCAGTTAGCTCAACCGTTGATTGATTGAGAGGATTACTCTGTGGGACAAAAAATACACCCAACTGGGTTTCGGCTAGGAATCACTCAAGAACACCGTTCTCGCTGGTTCGCGGATTCCAGACATTACCCAGGAATCTTACAAGAAGACTTTAAGATTCGTAAATATGTAGAAAAACAACTCAATAATGCTGGGATTTCCCAAGTCCGCATTGAGCGCAAAGCCGATCAGATTGACCTAGAAATCCATACCGCCCGTCCTGGTGTCGTCGTCGGTCGAGGGGGTCAAGGTATTGAGTCTCTACGCACTAACCTGCAAAAAGAAATTGGCGATAGCAATCGTCAAATTCGGATTAACGTCGTCGAAGTTACCCGTGTCGATGCTGATGCCGGTCTCCTGGCTGAATATATCGCCCAACAACTCGAACGTCGGGTATCCTTCCGCCGGGTTGTGCGCCAAGCCATCCAACGGGCCCAACGGGCAGGGGTTCAAGGGATCAAAATCCAAGTTAGTGGCCGTCTGAATGGAGCAGAAATTGCTCGGACAGAATGGACCAGAGAAGGACGAGTCCCCCTGCATACCCTTCGGGCTGACATTGACTACGCTTACCGCACCGCTCAAACCATTTACGGGATCTTGGGCATTAAACTTTGGGTCTTTAAAGGAGAAATTATCCCTGGGCAAGAAGAAACTCCCCCACCTGGGCCAAGCCCCAACCGTCGTCGAGGAAATCGCCGTCGCCCCCAATTTGAAGACCGATCCAACGAGAACTAATCGTTATTGGTGACCCATTATTGAATTGAGTTCTGGTCATGTTAAGTCCAAGAAGAACAAAATTTCGCAAACAACACCGAGGTCGAATGCAAGGGTTGGCTTCCCGTGGGAACGTCATTAATTTTGGAGACTTTGGTCTTCAAGCCCTAGAACCTCATTGGATTACCTCCCGCCAAATTGAATCGGGTCGTCGAGCGATGACTCGGTATATCAAGCGGGGCGGGAAAATTTGGATTCGCATTTTCCCCGACAAACCGGTAACCATGCGCCCAGCCGAAACCCGGATGGGTTCCGGGAAAGGAAACCCAGAATATTGGGTAGCCGTAGTCAAACCCGGACGGATTATTTATGAAATTGCGGGTGTGCCAGAAGACATTGCCCGTGAAGCCATGCGTCTGGCTTCCCATAAATTTCCGATCAAGACTAAATTTTTGGTGCGTGATTCCCAAGGTTAGAGAAGATGCCATTACCTAAGATTGACGAGGTGAGAAACCTTACCGATGAGGAACTGGGCGAGCAGATTGTAGCCATTAAACGTGAATTATTTCAGTTGCGGCTCAAGCAAGCCACCGGCCAGGGAGAAATCAAACCTCATCAGTTCAAACACCTCAAACACCGCCAGTCGCAGCTCTTGATGGTTGAAAGGCAGAGGCAGTTGGCTCAAACCCAATCGCAAGACACGACGACACCTGTAGAGGACACAGAGGAGTCATAATCTATGCCTGTCAAAGAACGAGTGGGTACTGTAATTAGCAATAAAATGCAGAAGACCGTGGTGGTAGCGATTGAAAACCGCAGCGCCCACCCCAAATACGGTAAAACCGTAGTCAAAACCAAGCATTACAAAGCCCACGACGAAGACAACCAATGTAAAGAAGGCGATCGCGTCTTAATTAAAGAGTCTCGTCCCCTGAGTCGAACCAAACGTTGGACTGTTAGTGAGATCCTAGAATCTCGTTAGTGACTGTTTATGCAGAGCGTTGATTCCCTTTTTGATCCAGGAATAAACCTATGATTCAACAAGAATCCTATCTCAATGTAGCCGATAACAGTGGCGCTCGTAAGATCATGTGTATTCGGGTTCTCGGTGGCAACCGAACCTATGGTTGCATTGGCGACGAAATTGTTGCTGTCGTCAAAGATGCCAACCCCAATATGGCGATCAAAAAATCCGATGTGGTTCGCGCTGTAATTGTGAGAACTAAAAAAGGATTGCGCCGCGACAGTGGCATGAGTATTCGCTTTGATGATAATGCTGCCGTCATTATTAACAAAGATGGCAACCCCAGGGGAACCCGTGTATTCGGCCCAGTGGCTCGTGAATTGCGAGATAAGAATTACACGAAAATCGTATCCCTAGCACCGGAGGTTCTGTAATGGCTAAAGCCGTAAAACAGAAATCACTTGCGACAAAAATGCATGTCAAAAAAGGCGATACCGTGCAAGTGATTGCGGGCAAGGATAAGGGAAAAGTTGGAGAAGTGCTTGAGGCGCTGCCCAAACTCAGTAAAGTCGTGGTTCAAAACGTGAATATTAGAACCAAGCACGTTAAACCCAGACAAGAAGGAGAATCGGGACAAATCAAGACCTTTGAAGCTCCCATCCATAGCTCGAATGTAATGCTCTATTCCAGCAAAGAAAAAGTAGCATCTCGTGTTTCCTATACCGTTAATGAAGACGGAAAGAAGGTACGGATGCTCAAAAAAACTGGGGAAATCATTGATTAAGTTGGCAGGAAATCGCTATGGTACAACCCCTTAAAACCCGATATCAAGAAAAAATTGTTCCCAAACTGATGGAGCAATTTGGGTACACGAATATTCATCAAGTACCCAAAATCGAAAAAGTAACCATTAACCGAGGACTTGGAGAAGCATCTCAAAATGCCAAATCTCTAGAAGCCTCCCAAAAGGAATTGTCGATCATTACTGGACAAAAACCGGTAGTGACTCGTGCGAAAAAGGCGATCGCCGGATTCAAAATTCGGAAAGGAATGCCCATTGGTATCATGGTCACCCTACGCAGCGATCGCATGTATGCGTTCCTAGACCGATTAATGAACTTGGCTCTGCCCCGTATTCGGGACTTTCGAGGCGTTAGCCCCAAGAGTTTCGATGGACGCGGGAACTATAATCTCGGTCTGCGGGAGCAGCTCATTTTCCCCGAAATAGAATATGACAAAATTGACCAAATTCGAGGGATGGATGTTGCTATTACTACAACCGCTCAATCCGATGAAGAAGGACGCGCCTTACTGCGGGAAATGGGAATGCCTTTCCGGGAAAACTAAAGGAGTTTTATCGAGAGAGTAAACGATGGCCGTAAACGACACGATCGCGGATATGCTCACGCGCCTTCGCAATGCGAACTTAGCGCGGCATCAAACCACTCAAGTTCCATCCACTAAACTCACCCGGAGTATTGCCCAAGTCTTAAAAGATGAAGGCTTTGTTTCCGATTTTGAGAATGTGGGGGAAGGAGTCAAAACCCAGCTCCGGATTGCCCTCAAATATAAAGGCAAAAACCGAAGCCCAATTATCAGCAAACTCGAACGGGTCAGTCGTCCCGGTCTGAGGGTTTATAAAAATCGCAAGGAACTCCCCCGCGTTTTAGGTGGGATTGGAATTGCCATTATTTCGACCTCCCATGGCATTATGACTGACCGTGAAGCCCGTCGCCAAGGTATTGGTGGTGAAGTGCTTTGCTATGTTTGGTAGCTTTGAATTGACGATTGCTCCAGAGCAAGCATCAATGATTAGACCCATGAACAAGGACAACAAGTAAAAGATTATGTCTCGAATTGGTAAACGTCCTATTAATATTCCTGACAAAGTAACGGTTACCCTTAATGGTCAACAAGTCTCTGTCAAAGGGCCAAAAGGACAGCTAGAGCGCATCTTGCCTTCAGAAGTCACGATTGAACAAGACAACGATACCTTAATTGTGAAGCGGCGCAATGACTCCCGTAAATGTCGGGCGGCTCATGGTCTATGCCGTACCCTCGTCTTCAATATGGTGGAAGGGGTATCCAAGGGCTTTGAAAAACGCCTGGAACTGCAAGGGGTAGGCTATCGGGCCCAAGCCAAGGGCAAAGCCTTAACCTTAAATGTGGGATATAGCAAACCCGTAGATGTTGACCCTCCAGACGGGATCAATTTTGCTGTGGTCGATAATACCGGCAAAGCAGTTAATCAAGGCACTTTTGTGGTGATTAGCGGCATCGATAAAGAAGTGGTGGGCAATACTGCCGCCAAAATTCGCGATGTTCGTCCTCCCGAAGTCTATAAGGGTAAAGGCATTCGCTATCAGGGCGAAATCGTCAGACGTAAAGCGGGTAAGGCAGGTAAGAAATAACCATGAAACGAACCAGACAAGAATTTCGGCAGCGTAGACACAATCGCATTCGCAAGTCAGTCAGCGGAACAACTGAGCGTCCCCGGTTAGCGGTGTTCCGCTCCAATCAGCATATCTATGCTCAGGTCATTGATGATACCCAACATCATACCCTGGCGGCAGCTTCCACAATGGAATCAGAAATCAAATCTGCATTGAACGCTGCGGGGAGGACTTGTGAAGCGTCTGCCCAAGTGGGTAAGGCGATCGCCGAACGAGCCATAAATAAAGGAGTTTCCAAAGTGGTGTTCGACCGAGGTGGAAATTTGTACCATGGCCGCGTTAAAGCCTTAGCCGATGCGGCCCGTGAAGCTGGATTAGACTTTTAGCATAAACCCACAAAAACCATGGAAGAAAAAGAAAAGAAAGGCAAATCTCGCAAAGCCAACCGCAATCGAGAAAAAGAAAGTGAATGGCAAGAGCGGGTGGTGCAAATCCGCCGGGTGACCAAGGTGGTCAAAGGGGGTAAAAAATTAAGCTTCCGGGCGATCGTTGTTGTCGGCAATGAGCGCGGGCAAGTCGGTGTAGGCGTGGGTAAAGCCAGCGATGTCATTGGAGCAGTAAAAAAAGGAGTCGCTGATGCCAAAAAACATCTGATTACCGTACCCCTAACCAAATCTAACTCTTTGCCTCATCCATCCACCGGAGAAGCCACCGGCGCTAGAGTGATGATGCGTCCAGCCGCTCCCGGTACTGGGGTAATTGCTGGGGGTTCAGTGCGTACTGTGCTAGAACTGGCAGGAGTTCAGAATGCTCTAGCCAAACAACTCGGTTCCAATAACCCACTCAATAATGCCAGGGCAGCCGTTGATGCCTTGTCTAGCCTCCGTACCTTTGCGGATGTAGCCCAAGAACGGGGCATTGAGATCGAAAAACTTTATGTCTAGCGCCCAAGAAGGGACTAACCAGAGAGTAAACCGGTAAGCGCAAGGATAAATACCATGAGATTAGAAGATGTTGCACCTCAAAAAGGTTCCCGTAAACGCCGCCGTCGCGTCGGTCGGGGAATCTCGGCAGGTCAGGGTGCCAGTTGCGGCTTTGGAATGCGGGGACAAAAGTCTCGTTCCGGTCGTGGAACTCGTCCTGGGTTTGAAGGGGGACAAATGCCCCTGTATCGCCGTGTACCCAAACTGAAGCACTTTACAGTTATTAACAAACAACAGTACACTACGGTTAACATTCGTCAACTGGCTTCTCTCCCAGCTAATACTGAAGTGACTTTAGACTCATTGATGGACGCAGGAATTGTAACCACCAATGACGGCCCCTTAAAAATCTTAGGAGATGGAGAAATTAGCGTAGCTCTGCAAGTGAAAGCAGCTCAATTTACCGCTAATGCTCGCACTAAACTCGAAGGCGCTGGAGGGAGTTGCCAGGTTTTAGAATAAGGCGCTTTTCGCTTCGCGGGCATGTTTCGGCTGTCGCCGACATGAACCTGTCGGAGAAAATCCGAAATGCGCTAGGCAAAAGGCAAGAAGCGCAAGGAAAAAGCTTCATCGCCTAAGACCATTCAGTTGGAAATTGCCAATGTTCACCCACCTATTTACCGTCGTCATCGAGGTATCCCTTAATGACCGTTAGTCGAGACAAAACCCCAAGCGCTCAAGAAACGTTTATCCAGATGGCTCAAGCAGCCGGCCTTAGAGGTCGGTTGCTCGTCACTCTGGGCTTATTAATTTTGGCTAGATTAGGGGTTTATATCCCCGTCATTGGCATTGACCGACAACAATTTAGCCGCAATATTGAAGGCAGTCCAGTTATTGGATTATTAGACCTATTTTCCGGTGGTGGGATTTCTCAACTGGGTGTTTTTGCCCTGGGTATCCTTCCCTTTATTAATGCCTCCATCATTATCCAATTACTCACTGCTGCTCTGCCCTCATTGGAAGATTTACAGAAAAATGAGGGAGAAGCCGGACGGCGTAAACTCTCCCAAGTCACCCGCTATGTTGCCCTAGGATGGTGCATCCTTCAGAGTGTGGGGATTGGGTTATGGTTAAATAGCGCTCCTGGAGTGGCCTTAAATCCAGGGCCAACTTTTGTGATCCAAACCGTTTTAGCCTTAAGTGCTGGTTCCATGTTAGTCATGTGGTTTGGAGAAGTGATTACTGAACGAGGTATCGGCAACGGTGCGTCGTTATTGATTTTTGTCAATATTGTTTCTACGTTACCCCGATCCATTGGCCAAACCATCGAGTTAGCCTCTAGTGGAGATAGCAGCATTGTTGGACGCACCGTGATTTTGGTCATGGTCTTTCTAGTGATGATTGTCGGTATTGTGTTTGTTCAGGAAGGAACACGCCGAATCCCCATTATCTCCGCTCGCCGTCAAGTGGGTCGAAAACTGTATTTGGAAAAAAGTAGCTATCTTCCCTTGCGATTAAATCAAGGTGGAGTAATGCCTATTATTTTTGCTTCCGCGGTCTTGATTTTACCGGTAACTTTGGCTGAGTTAACGGGCAGTTCAGCGATTGTTAGTGTAGTTCAATATCTGAGTCCAGGAGGCGCGTTATATATTCCGTTCTACTTGACCATGATTCTGTTTTTTAGCTATTTCTATGCTTCCTTGATTATGAATCCTGTGGATGTGGCTCAAAACCTGAAAAAAATGGGTTCGAGTATCCCTGGCATTCGTCCTGGAAAAGCAACGAGTGAGTATATCGAACGGGTTCTGAATCGGTTGACGTTCTTAGGAGCTGTGTTTTTAGGCATTGTGGCTATTGTGCCTACAGTGGTTGAAGGCTTGACCCGCGTCCCAACATTTCAAGGATTAGGCGCAACCTCCCTACTGATTTTAGTTGGGGTGGCGATTGACACCGCGAAGCAAATTCAAACCTATGTGATTTCTCAACGTTATGAAGGGATGGTGAAACAGTAGTGTCATGTCAAGGTTGATTTTTATTGGCCCCCCAGGTTCTGGGAAGGGAACCCAAGCCGCAGAACTCTCAAAACGAGAGAAAATCCCCCATATTTCTACTGGGGAAATTCTCCGTAATAGTGTGGCGAACAAGACTGATTTGGGATTAAAAGCTAAGTATTATATGGATCAAGGGTCTTTAGTTCCCGATCAGTTAGTCTTCGATTTAGTGGAGGAGCGGTTAAGTCAAGAAGATGCCCAGAATGGGTGGATTTTAGATGGTTTTCCCCGTAACAGTTCCCAGGCGGAGACATTTCAGCAAATGTTGTATGCCAAAAATAGAGATTGTGATTATGCCATTTTTTTAGAAGTGCCAGACGCAATTTTAATTGAGCGGCTTTTGTTGAGAGGACGGGCTGATGATACAGCTGAGACGATTCGCCATCGATTAGATGTTTATCAAGAGGAGACTCAACCTTTGATTGATTTCTATGGCGCTCGAGGTAAACTGAGGCGGATTCGGGGAAATCAGCCCGTCGAGAAGGTAACTCAGGATTTACAACATGCTTTGACAACGGGACATTAGTGGTTAGTTAACCGATAACAAGATAGAGTTTGACAAAAAAAATTTGATAAGATATGTAAAGACCCCGAAAACTCTGTTTTCGGGGCATAGTCATGGGACGTAGATTCCTGTACTAAAAACCTGTTGAATTGAGGATAGATTACATTGGCTAAACAAGATTTAATTGAAATGGAAGGGCAAGTTACGGAATCCTTGCCTAATGCCATGTTTCGGGTGGACTTGGATAACGGGTTTAATGTATTAGCTCATATTTCGGGCAAAATCCGTCGGAACTATATCAAAATTCTGCCGGGCGATCGCGTGAAAGTTGAATTAACTCCCTATGATTTAACCAAAGGGAGAATCACCTATCGATTGCGTAAGAAATAGAGGAATTTAGATCTCCCTCGTCTGATTTGACAAAACCGAAGTAAAACTGATAAGATGTTATATTTGTAGACATTCAAAAATAGGGCATGAAAGTCCGAGCATCCGTCCGGAAAATGTGTGAGAAATGCCGAGTTATCCGCCGTAAAGGTCGGGTAATGGTGATCTGTTCTAACCCAAAACATAAGCAACGTCAAGGTTAACTTCAACCCCAGACCTGAATCAATTGGGATTACGTTTTAGAGTGGATCGATTCTCCCCCTAGGGAGATGACCTAAGTTAAGTTGTTCAAGACGAGGGAGAAAAAGTGTGGCCAGAATAGCTGGTGTAGACCTACCGCGAGATAAGCGCATAGAAATAGGTCTAACCTACATCTATGGGATCGGCTTAAGCCGTTCCCAAAAGATATTAGCGGATACTGGAGTAAATCCAGATACAAGAGTTAAAGATTTAACCGATGCGGATATTGTTGCCTTAAGAGGTACGGTAGAAAGCCAATATCAAATCGAAGGGGATCTCAGACGTTGGGAGGCAATGAATATCAAGCGTCTGATGGACATTGGAACCTATCGGGGCAGACGGCATCGTATGGGATTACCTGTACGAGGACAACGAACCCGCACCAATGCCCGTACCCGTCGTGGAGTCCGCCGTACAGTAGCCGGTAAGAAAAAAGCAGCCGCTAAGAAATAACCTGCTGTTGGATGAGATCGCCCGGATTGGGATTAGTCCATTCAAAGACCTTTGAGATCAAGATACATAGAGTGCAACATAAATCATGGCACGACCAAAGAAAACAGGCCCTAAAAAGCAAAAGCGAAATATTCCTAATGGTGTAGCTCACATTCAATCGACGTTCAACAACACGATTGTCTCCATTACTGCTCCTAACGGAGATGTGATTTCTTGGGCTTCAGCCGGATCGAGTGGATTTAAGGGAGCGAAAAAAGGCACCCCCTTTGCGGCTCAGACAGCCGCCGATAGTGCTGCTCGTCGGGCGATCGACCAAGGAATGCGACAAATCGAAGTTATGGTGAGTGGCCCGGGGTCGGGGCGAGAAACGGCCATCCGTGCCCTACAAGGTTCCGGATTGGAAATTACCCTCATTCGAGATGTAACCCCCATTCCCCATAATGGGTGTCGTCCTCCAAAACGGCGGCGGGTGTAAGGATCGTTCCTATTCTGCAACAAATGCAGATGAGACGACCTCACCCCATTCAATCAAAGAAAACAGCTAGGAAGGTCATGTGTCGCCCTCCTAGAAACCAGGCGAAGGGAGGTGGCTCTGTGGGGCAGTTTCAAGTTGAATGTGTTGAAAGTTATACCGAAAAAGATCAAAGTCAGTATAGCCGATTTATTCTAGAACCCCTAGAAAGAGGTCAAGGAACCACAGTAGGCAATGCCCTTAGACGGGTATTGCTTTCTAACCTAGTGGGAGCAGCAGTGACCTCGGTAAGGATTGAGAAAGTAAACCATGAGTTTGCAACCATCAAAGGCGTTCGGGAAGATGTACTCGAAATCTTACTGAACATGAAGGAAATCATTGTTAAAAGCTACTCGAATCAACCCCAAATTGGCCGTTTAGTGGCTACGGGACCAAAAACCGTGCAAGCGAGCGACTTTGATTTACCGTCAGAAGTGGAATTAGTTAATGGGACTCAGAAGGTAGCTACCCTATCAGAGGATGCAACCTTAGAAATGGAGTTTCGGATTGAAACGGGTACAGGCTACCGATCGGTAGACCGTAGTCGTCAAGATCCGACTGCCTTGGACTTTCTCCAGATTGATGCAATTTTTATGCCCGTATCTAAAGTCAATTATATGGTGGAAGATGCGCGGGTTGGGGGTTCCTTAGAACAAGACCGACTGATTCTTGATGTTACAACTAATGGGAGTATTACTCCTCAAGAAGCCCTATCTCAAGCATCAAACATATTGGTCGATTTATTTAGTCCTCTCAAAGATATTACCTTTGAGCCACTCAAGGACGAGCCAGAACTGACTGATGATCCCAACAGTCAGATCCCGATTGAAGAATTACAGTTATCGGTGAGAGCTTACAACTGTCTCAAACGAGCGCAGATCAATAATGTATCAGATCTACTAGATTACACCCAAGAAGATTTGCTCGAGATCAAGAACTTTGGAGCTAAATCGGCTGAAGAAGTGATTGAAGCCTTGCAACAGCGGTTAGGGATTACTCTGCCCCATGAAAAGGCCAAATCCTAACTGAGGCCAGGGGTTAAATCTTGTCTAAATTTTGAAACGTGGAAAAGTGTTATGCGTCATCGTTGTCGTGTCCCCAAGTTGGGAAAACCTGCTGACCAGCGTAAGGCTCTCCTGAGATCCTTAGCGACTGAGTTAATCCGTCATGGTCGGATTAAGACCACGAAAACACGGGCGAAAGCTGTCCGTAGTGAAGTGGAAAAAATGATTACCCTGGCGAAAAGTGGAACTCTAGCTGCCCGTCGCCAGGTTTTGGGCTATTTATACCTGAGTGGCAGCCCAGACCGCAAAGAACATATGCTGAAGAAAAAGCAATTGGTTCATGCGCTGTTTGAACAAGTGCCCGATCGCTATGCCGATCGCCAAGGTGGATATACTCGCATTCTGCCCACCGTTCCTCGTCGAGGGGACAATGCAGAAATGGCGATTATTGAATTAGTCTAAGTCGAACCCTAAATCTAGGCGAGGGGAAAGACAGGGGAGTAAAAATGAAATCCCGTTGGCAACTCAAAGACTCGGATAACTTGACCGATGAGCGTCAACGCATTGCTCTAGTCATTCAGTACCTGGGAACCCATTTCCACGGTTGGCAGCGGCAAGGAAAAGGCGAACGGACGGTACAAGAGGAACTGGAGGCGGCGATCGCCTCAGTAACCAACCAGCAAGTTCCCGTAGTGGCTGCAGGTCGAACCGATACCGGAGTCCATGCAGCCGCTCAAGTTGCCCACTTCGATGTCTCTGGGCCCATTCCCCCTGAACGGTGGGCAACTATTCTCAATAGTCGCTTACCCGAAGATATCCTGATTCGGGGTTCTGCTCAGGTTGCCCCCACTTGGCACTCCCGGTTTTCCGCCCTTTGGCGACGGTATCGATATACCCTCTATACCCATGCCAATCCCAACCTATTTGTGCGCAACCTGACTTGGCATTATTATTATCAACCTCTGGATGCCAACCGCATTCAAGCCGCCCTCGACCCCTTACTCGGTCGTCATCACCTATCCGCCTTTCATCGGGCAGGATCGAGTCGGACGCACTCCTGGGTAGATATTCAAACTGCCCAATGCACCACCCAAGAGCCATTTCTGGTGATAGAAGTCCAAGCCAATGGATTTCTCTATGGGATGATGCGGCTTCTAGTGGGATTATTGGTCAAAGTCGGTATCGCGGAAATGACTCCCACAGAATTTACTTATCTGTGGCAAGAGGAACGGCGAGATTTGGTGAAATACGCAGCTCCAGCCCAAGGCTTATGTTTACTGCGAGTTGGCTACCCAGATCCTCCCTTTCCCCCAGAAGTTTGGTTTGACACCCAACCCCAATTTAAATTGGGTTAAACCAAATCGCCCTCTATCAAAACCAACCATTCATTATGACTAAAACCTACTTACCTTCTCAAGAGACTCTCGACCGTAAATGGTATGTGGTTGATGCTGATGGCCAGCGTCTTGGCCGTTTAGCAACAGAAGTGGCCAATATCTTACGAGGCAAAAATAAACCCACGTTTACTCCCCATATGGATGTTGGGGATTTTGTGGTTATTATCAACGCTGAAAAAATCCAGGTGACGGGTAAAAAGCGGGAGCAAAAACTCTATCGCCGCCATTCTGGTCGTCCGGGGGGAATGAAAACGGAAACCTTTGCCAAATTGCAAGGGCGAATTCCCGAGCGTATTCTGGAAAAAGCAGTGAAAGGAATGTTGCCTAAAAATGCTCTAGGACGCAAGCTGTTTACCAAGTTAAAAGTCTATGCGGGGCCAAAACATCCCCATGAGGCACAAACCCCCCAAGTCTTAGAATTGAAAACCGTACCAGAAGGAGATAACTAATGCAAGCTACTGAGAATCAAAACGATCGGGCTGTTTATTGGGGAACCGGACGTAGAAAGTCGTCCATTGCTCGCGTACGCTTGGTTCCCGGCCAAGGGGAGATGAAAATTAATGGTAAACCCGGAGATTTGTATCTCCAGTTCAATCCCCAATATCTGTCAGCAGCTAAAGCGCCTCTGGAAACCTTGGGTCTGGAAAATGACTATGACATTCTGGTGAATGTTACAGGAGGCGGATTAACGGGACAAGCCGACTCGATTCGTTTGGGTGTGGCGAGAGCTTTATGCGAGCTAGATCCAGATAATCGTCAACCTTTGAAAAGTGAAGGGTATCTTACCCGCGATCCGAGGGCAAAGGAGCGGAAAAAATATGGTTTACGCAAAGCCAGAAAAGCTCCTCAATACTCGAAACGTTAAGGGTAGGGGAGAGTTCATCAATTTTTCCCTTTTCCCACTAAGAGGTAGGGGCGCATTTTGGCTTTCGCCTACAGGCAACACAAAGTGAGTAAGGGCAAACGCCTACGTGAAGAATCATCCTAGTTACGGTGAAATTCCGGCCACCTGAGAACCGACGGTCTTTGAGGCGCAGAACGACATTCATTGGGGCAAGCAACGCAGGATGAGGAGCGTACCGAATTGGCAAGCGTGGTAGTCCCCGGAAAGCAAAACAGAGGAAAAGTAGTCTGAAGCTTCGTACTTAGCGTAGCGAGAGCAACAGAGTAGAGGGTCGGTGGCTCCAAATGCCTTTTGACAGACCCTTCCATGTATAGCCTGGAGAATCTGCGTCTTTTCAGAGCGCAGAGTGTCAACAATTGTTCCCTTCTTCTCAAGATTGGGGTGAAACTGCCTCGGCCTCACCCTTTGGGGAGCGATCGCAATTGGATTATAATAGGGATTAACCCCGCTTAGTTGATAATGTTTTTGAAAGTGTAATCATCATGCCTAAATCTGATATTCACCCCCAATGGTATCCAGAAGCTAAAGTATATTGTAATGGCGAGTTTGTAATGACTGTGGGTTCGACTCAGCCAGAACTTCATGTGGATGTTTGGTCTGGAAATCATCCGTTTTATACAGGAACTCAGAAAATTATTGACACTGAAGGACGGGTGGAACGATTCCAGAAACGTTATAACTGGATGGGAAGTACAGGTAACAAGAAGTAGCAGCTATTGCGATTGGTCTTGGTGGGTTGTAGGGGTTTAAACCTACAGTCCATGTATCACTCCCCTGCTGTAAACAACCTAAATCTTGGACATTAGAACAATGGCTGAAGCATATCTTCTTGACAAACTTACTTCCGTTGAACAAACGTTTAATGAATTGACTCGTCGGTTAGCCGATCCAGATATTGCCACGAATCCAGAGGAGGTGCAACGGGTGGCTAAGGCTCGTGCGTCTCTGGAGGAAGTGGTGAATACTTATGAGATCTGGAAAAAGGCTCAAGACGAGTTGATGGGAGCTAGAGAAATTTATAAGGAGTCGAGTGGCGATCGCGAGTTGCAAGAGATCGCTGCCTTGGAAGTACAGGATCTAGAAACAAAAATCGATCAGTTAGAACATCGATTAACAATTTTATTACTGCCCCGAGATCCCAATGATGATAAGAATATTATGTTGGAAATTCGTGGAGGCACGGGAGGAGATGAAGCGAGTATTTGGGCGGGCGATCTGTTAAGGATGTATTCCCGCTATTCGGAAGTGCAAGGCTGGAAGGTGCAGCTTGTCAGTGAGTCTCCAGCAGAAATGGGTGGATTTAAGCAGGCAATCCTTGAGGTGAAAGGGGAGCAAGTTTATAGTAAGCTGAAGTTTGAGGCAGGTGTTCACCGGGTGCAACGGGTTCCAGTGACGGAAACGGGGGGACGAGTTCATACGTCAACGGCGACGGTGGCAATTATGCCGGAAGTAGACGAGGTAGAAGTTGAGATCGATGCTAAGGACGTAGAAATTAGCACGGCTCGTTCCGGCGGTGCAGGTGGACAAAATGTGAACAAGGTGGAAACGGCGGTGGACTTATTCCACAAGCCGACGGGGATTCGGGTATTTTGTACGGAAGAGCGATCGCAGTTGCAAAACCGAGAACGGGCGATGCAGATTTTGCGGGCGAAGTTGTATGATATGAAGCTGCAAGAACAGCAGGATGCGGTTACGGATATGCGGCGATCGCAGGTTGGGACAGGTTCGCGATCGGAAAAAATCCGTACCTACAACTATAAAGATAACCGGATCACCGATCACCGTCTGGGTCAAAACTTTGTTTTAGGAAGTGCGTTAGAAGGTAATATTGAAAATTTAATTCAGGCGTGCATTACTCAAGATCAGCAATTCCGTTTAGAAGAACTAGCCAATCAAACTGTTCAAACTTAGAAATGGGAGATCATGAATTCAGAGTTACAGGTAAAACCTGATTCTAATCTATCCGAACTTTACGATCGAGACTTCTATTTGTGGGTACAGACAACAGTGCAGTTACTCCAAGAAAGACGGCTCGATCGGATTGATTTTGAGGGTTTGATTGAAGAAGTGGAAAGCATGGGGAAGCGCGAGAAAAAGGAGTTAAAAAGCAGGATGACAACGTTGATCGAACATCTCCTAAAACTCAAGTATTGGGAATCTGAAAAAGCAGACAACGCTAGAGGATGGCGACAAGCAGTTGTGGAGCAACGTAGGCAAATTCAATATGTGTTAGAAGATAGTCCTAGCCTGAAAGTTTTGTTAGTAGAGATCTGGACTGAGTGTTATGGAAATGCGAGGAAGGATATTATTAGGAAGTATGGACTAGAGCCAGAATTGTTTCCACTTGAAGCAGGGTTGACTCTAGATGATATTCTTGATGATGATTATATTCCAGAGTAAATTGAATGATTAGAGGGATTCAACGGGTTGCTTAAGTGCCAATTTTAGTTCTTGTTCTAAGACCAAGATCCAATGATATCAAGTCCGAGTAATCAGTTTAACTATGTACAGTGCGTTTCCACTCCTACATTGTTCTGGTAGAACAGTGCCTGTTCTCGATTCCCTATTCCCCAACGTGAAGCATTGCATCATAGCCAATTAACCGAACTTGATATGATAAATCAAAAGAATAACAAAATTTATGACTACCAAAATTGGTGTGTTTCTGCCGAAAAAACAGGATGGAGATGATAAGCAACCCTCTATTAAACGTCTCAATAAGCTCCCCAATGAGGTTATTGATGAACTTTTAGCTTTGATTAAATGCAATAAGGAAGTCAGTTTAGTAGAAGTAGAAGATCTCAATGATACATTAATTGTTAACGGAAATGTTGTCTACAAAAACTTTAATCTTAATGAATTAGATCTCTTCTTCTGGTATGGTGAAATTAGAAAGCCAAACAGTATCTCTGCCCAAAGTAACTTGTATGTTTTGGAACTACTCAAAACATTGGCTTACACTGTAAAGGTTATTCCTAATCCTTATGTTTGTGAAGTTGCTCTAGATAAATACACTGCTCATCGTACCTTAAAGCAAAAGGGAGTAAAAGTTGCAGATTTTATATTAATAAATAACAAGAATTTGTACTTAGCAAAGCCAATTTTAGATAAGTGGGGTTATGCGTTACTTAAACCAAGGAAGGGTGCATTTGGTAAAGGAGTGACACTAATCGATGATTTTTTGAGACTGCGTGATATTATTGAATTCATGGAACAGGAGAGAGGCATTAATTTAAATGAGGGTATACTTCTAGAAAAATATTATGAAAATAATCCTCAAGATTGGCTGAGTACAACCCTTGTCAATGGAGAAATCATGTATGGCTATAGAAAAAAAATAAGTCGATTTTCTGACTTTAGTCACTCTTTTGAAAGTGGTTCTTTTCAGAAAGTCTATGATGCTAATGAAGTAGGTGGAGAGGTCGATCTAGGTGATTTAAAACCACAACATCAACAGTTAGCAAATTTAGCTTATCATGCTATGTCTTATGAAGTCATTGGTTTTGACATGATTTGGCATGAAGATCATCCTATCATCGTGGATGAAAATACTTTTCCTGGCATATACCCAAACTTATTCAACCTAAAGAATCTTTCTCTAGCAGACTCAATGTATCAATTGATTGTACAAGCTTTAAGTTAAAATGGCTTTTAGGATTGGGCTAAAATAGATTCTCCCATTTGAATGTGCCATAAACTAGCATAAACACCATTGTGTTCTAATAGCTCTTGATGACGACCGGACTCGATGACTTTACCGCGCTCCATGACGTAGATACAATGGGCGTTGCGGATGGTGGAGAGTCGGTGAGCGATCGCGATCGTCGTCCGATTTTGAGTGATTCTCTCTAGCGATCGCTGAATCGCCGCTTCTGTCTCATTATCTACCGCAGATGTGGCTTCATCCAGAATCAGAATCGGGGGATTTTTAACAATGGCACGAGCGATCGCCAATCGTTGCCGTTGTCCTCCGGATAATTTCTGACCTCGCTCCCCGACAATTGTATCATATTTTTGCGGTAATTCCATAATAAAGTCGTGGGCTTCCACCAATGTTGCTGCTGCAACAATGTCGGGTTCAGAGGCATTAAATGTGCCATAGGCGATATTTTCAGCCACTGTTCCATGAAATAAAAACACATCTTGGCTGACTAACCCAATACAGCGCCGCAAATCTTCTAGCTGTAGTGTTTGCAACTCTAGACCATCTAACGTAATTGAACCATTTTGAACTTCATAGAGCCGCAACAGGAGCTTAACTAAGGTACTTTTTCCCGAACCTGTTGAGCCAACAATAGCAATTGTTTTGCCCGCAGGAATGGTCAAAGAGACCTGGTTTAATACCGGCAGGCGATCGCGATAGGAAAAACTGACCTCTTTCAGCACAACTTCACCGCGCACTGTCTCCAAGGCAAGGGGAATATCACCCGTATGAATGGCAATGGGCGTATCTAATAATGCCATCACCCGGCGAGTTGAAGCCATGGCACGCTGACATAAATCCAGGGTACTTCCAAGGCGAGTAAGGGGCCAAAGTAACCGTTGAGTCATAAACACCAAGGTGCTGTAGGTTCCCACGGCTAAAGTCCCATTCGTGACCTCCAAACCTCCATAGAGCAGGATACAGCTAAAACCGAGTAAAATTAACATCCGCACCAAGGGAATAAACGCCGCAGAATAGGCGATCGCCTCCTCATTGGAGTGTTGATAGGCAGTTGAATCTTGGCCCACCCGCTTGACTTCGTATTCTTCGGCGGTAAAACTTTTAATTGTGGTAATACCACTGAGATTATTGGCTAAACGATGGTTGAGAAAGCCCGCATTTTGCCGCACTTTCGTATAGCGAGGAGCGAGAAATTTTTGATAGGCGATTGAACCCCAAATAATAAATGGCATGGGGACAAGGGTCATCCAAGCGACTTCCGGTGCTAGGATCAGAAACATTGAGCCAATAATTAAAACAGTCGTTGCCACTTGAATTACTTCATTGGCTCCCACATCCAAAAAGCGCTCCAATTGGTTAATATCATCATTGAGAATCGACATTAACTCGCCTGTGCTGCGGTCTTCAAAATAGGCAATTTCCAGGTTTTGTAAATGACTGTAGGCATCTAAACGTAGATGATGTTGAATGGTTTGGGCTAAATTGCGCCACAACCGTTCATAGGCATATTGAAACGCAGATTCCAATCCCCAAACTAGGGCTGACAGCAGGGTGAGGAGTAAGAGTTGGGTAAAAACGCTGGTAATTCCCAAAGCGGCGATCGCCGAATTTTCTTGTTTAACCACCACATCCACCGCGATCCCAATCAGGATGGGAGGGGCAAGATCGAAGATTTTGTTGAGGATCGAAGTGGCGATCGCCAACCGGACTTTATTCTGATAGGGGCCACTATACTGAATTAAACGCTGAAGAGGAGAAGAACTAGAATTCACAGATTTGGGGGTAGGGTAGATGAAATCGTACTTAATGAGTCTAGCAATAGAATTGAACTCTTCACTGGTGAATTCTTCGGGTTTCCTCTATAGTTTCTGAAAATAGAGAAAGAACACTTAACCAGAGAGATGAGTCGGAGTTAACCCATGAAGATTGAAATTGTTGGTCAAGATGCAGAGAGGGCAACTGAGGAGTTACTCAATATTGCTGGAATTGAGGGCAGTTATGAAACGCTCCATGAACCCCAGAGAGCCGAGGTATTAACCACGATCGCCACTATTGTTGGTATTGTCGGGGGAACAATGGCGATCGCCAAGCAACTCTACGAATGGTATCAGAAGTCCCAGAAGAAAGACTCCGGACGCAAGCTGGAGAAAGTCATGATTGTCACCGATGACGGTCGGCGTTTACTACTCAAAGATGCTACAGTCGAGCAGATTAAAGAACTCTTGGAGTAAAATCAAGTCTGCTGAATCAGTTATAATTAGTCATTGCGAACGGAACGCAGTGGAGTGAAGTAATCCCGCCCATCTCGAAAATTATGGTGATTCCTTCCCTGCGGTCGCAATGACAACAGTTTAGCCGGACTTGATAGCCAATAAAAATTGCTCATTATTCATTGTTAACGATCAAATGCTTCAGATTCTGCATATCGATTTGAAACTCAGTGGGAGTGAAGAGGCGAAAGTTCGGTTCTTTTGGGATAATCCGAATGAATTTCAGGAACTGGTGCTGCCATTAGATGAGATGGGAGAGTTGAATCAATGGGCAAAATTGCGTTACTATACTGCGCTTCCTGTTCCCTATCCTGAAGCTGGGCACATCCTTTATGACTGGTTAAATCAAAATTACCGTCTGGAAAATACGCTCAGAGACTGTCCTCACGGGGAACAAATTGTTCTCGCTATTGCCGCAGAACAGGGATTGGCTAATCTACCTTGGGAAATATTGCATGATGGAGAGCGGTTTTTAGTTGAGAAGAATCCGGTGATCGTTCCGGTAAGGTGGGTTAAGGGAAGAAAATCCAGTTTGAGTCTACACAACCAACCCAATAATCGAGTTCTCAATGTTTTGTTTATGGCAACATCGCCTTCTGGAGTTAAGACAGTGCTGGATTTTGAGGCAGAAGAAGGGCAGATCCTCAAAGCAACAGAACGGAAAAAATCGCTATGTTTAACGGTAGAAGAAAGTGGCAATTTACAGGAATTAGGTTACTTGGTTGAAGACTACGCCAAAGGATACTTCGATGTGGCTCACTTCACCGGTCATGCAGAAATTGAAGATGGCCAACCTTACTTTTTCACAGAAACAGAACTCGGAGAGCGTCAAAATAGCACGGCTCAAGAGATTGCCAGAGCATTGCAATTCAATACTCCCAAGCTCAGGTTTCTTTCTGGGTGTCGCACCGGATATTCTGATGACGATGTAGTTGCCTCAATGGCTGAAGCATTATTACACAAAGGTGCAAGGGCAGTATTGAGTTGGGGCGATCGAGTTAACGATAATCTGGCATCAGAAGCGGCTGGGACATTTTATGAGGCGCTTGCGGTAGGGCGAACGGTTACGGAAGCTTTAGCGTTAACCTATCAAGCTCTATTGCAATCTAGAGAATCCGGACAGTGGCACTTACTGCGATTGTACGTTGCCGATATTCTGCCTGGGGCATTGGTGACACCCCTAAGAACTAAAGGGCGAGAACCCATTCCTCGACCTGATTGGGAGTGTTCTGATGCTAGTTTTGTGAATCGTGGGCATGAGAAGGAGGGGGAGGTGGTGTGGTGGGTAATACTCTTTCTTTCTCTCTAGACTTTAACAGATAAGGAATTCACAAGAAAATCTAAATTTCTTATCAATGCATTGAGTACAGTATTCTCAGCCTTTCATTACCTGTTACTGTTCATAGAAACGGTCACTTCCTCTTCCTTATTAAACAGCTATTTTTTCAGGATTTATCGGATGGTGATACAGTACCATAAGTTGCTGTTCGCTTAGGGTCTCGATGGCATAGGCTTTGCCTTCATTATCGCTAAATTCTACTTCAAAAACTTGGGGTTCGTATTCTTCGACAATGGTTCCCACCTGCCCTCGATAGAGTCCGAGTTCTGGTGAATTTTCGAGTAAGGCAACCATATCCAAAAGTTTCATATCTATGCTCCATTATCAATTTTTCGGGGCAATTCTTTTAGTTGAACATTCATGACTGAGTTTTGTGCGATCGCAAATAACCAGACCTAAAACTACTATACGCAATTAATCGCAAAAACCAAGACTCTCAGTAAATTATTCAAGTCAGCAGGGACGCGGTAGAGATCGAGATCCTGAGTTACTGTCCGAGATTGACGATTAAATTGACCGAATTGCCAAATATTACCAGTCGAAACCGCACCTTGCAGAATCATTTGCTCGGTTTCAAACCACTGTTCTAGGGCAATTAATTCAATCGCTAATTGCAGAAAACCGCGCTCTAAATCTTCATTTTTAGCTTCAATGACTAAGAACGTTTGCCGATTCTGGAGCAGATAGTCTAAGGAGCCTTTCAATTGATGGTTTACGGCAACGGGATATTCCACATTGAGCGTGACTTCAGTATAGTGCATTACGTCTGTTAAAACGGGAGCAATGAGAAACTCTCGTCTCGCCATTTCGCTAGTTAAACTCAGACGCGGGAGACTTTCTTCAATCCGATTTTTCAAGTCTTCCAGGCGATCCAATTCGCCCGTATATTCGGGAAGTCTTAGAGATTTTCGTTGCAGTGAAATATCAAAATATGCTAGAATATCTTGTGGGGCAAAGTTGAGCTTAAAGTAATCTGCAAATGTATAAGATTCGTTGGAGTTAATAACTGGAGATTTAGGCATAGATTTGAATTAAAAATAAAGGGATATTTTTGTTGCTGTCACTTAGGTAAAAAAGGTATTGACGTTGCAAGCAAAACCAGGAAGCAAAGGAGAGGTTATCTCATCTTCCTCTAATAATGTCATCACTAACTCTAATTTTGCTTGTTGCCGTCGATAAACTTCTACCGTCTTTAACCGCCAGTCCACAATCCAATATTCCCGAACGCCTTGATTAGAATATAATTTTAACTTGCTTTCCTTATCCCGACGAACATCAGCTTTACTTTCCGATAATACTTCAACTATTAACTCTGGAGCGGTGGTAAAATGACCCGATTCATCAACAAAATCGTTTAATTTATCGTTAGTCATCCAAACCAGATCGGGAATAACATTATCGGTATCACTGAAAATCACACCTGGATTGAATATTACTTCACCCAATTCCGTTTCACTTGACCAGTTTCCTAAAAGTCGGCAAATTTCACCAATGGTCTTTTGATGTTTCCAATGGGGGGCGTGGGTTCTGTACAATTCTCCATTGATAATTTCATAACGGTTATTGTTATTGGGCAACAGTTCTAAATCGGCTGATGTCCAGGGAATTTGAATGTTTGTCATGGTCGTGAGGTACTATCTTACAAATTGATTCAACTATAACGTTTTCCTCTGGTCAATGTTATCCTAAACTTAGCCTATTGCTCATTTTTACTCTGGTTCGTGAACTCTGATTGCTCTAACCCTCGACCTTAAGCCGAACGAAGTCCTCAAGGAAAACTGATTATCATTGCCCCAACCAATGGAGAAACTGGCATCCTAACTTTATTTCTTCAATATGGGCGCTATAGCATCAAAAATGCTGTTACCATTACCACGCTTTGCGCAGTAATGGTAACAGTCCTAATCAAATAGTTGTTTGTAAGGGGCTAAACCGGTTCTGAGGTGGGGAGTTTACCAAAAATGCGGTCAGTAAACTTGACGTACCATGCACCTGCTTGCACTTGGATAATGTAAGCCATGGTAATGATCAGGGCAATTTCTGAGCCTTCTTGACCAAACACTGTCATGGCGATCGCTAGAGCAATGGACAGGTTACGCATCACTGTACCATAAACGAGGGCGATCGCATTGTCGCGATCGAATAAAGCTTTACCAATTAAGGTACTCAACAGAAAATTAAATCCATAAATTGTGACCAAAGGCGCTAACAATGAGAGCAGCATCACCGGATTGGCTAAAATCGATTTAGCTTTGAGCGCCATAGCGACAAACACAATCCCTAATACTCCCAATGTGGAGAATACAGGGAATTTTTTCTTCAGGTTTTTCTGATATTTTTCCATTCCCACTTGCTGAATCAGTAGAAACTGAGTCACCTGGCCTAAAATCATGGGTAAAAAGACAATAATGATAATTTGTTTAAAAATACTAACCAGGGGAATCTCAATCACGGTTCCCATCAGGTATTTGGCATAAAAGGGAGTTGCAATAGAGCCAACGATTAAGCCAATTACTGTCATTTTAATCGCCGCGTTGATATTGCCCTTAGCAAAACCGGTCCAGGAAATCGTCATACCACTGGTGGGCAATAGGGAAGTGAGCAGTAAGCCCAACAAGATTAGAGGTTGCTCATTAAAAAATAGTTTCCCCACGCCAAAAGCAAAAAAGGGAATGATCCCAAAGTTAATTAGTTGGGTAATAATTTGAACTTTATAGTCTCCCCCGGAGATCACTTTCTTCATTTGCAAGTTGATCATCATCGGATAGACCATTAAGAAGGTCAGGGGAATGATGAGAGATTTAAGCTCCGATGGATTGGCAACGATGCCAAAGACAACTCCTAAGAGCATAAAAATAGGAATTGACCAAGTCAAGTTTTTTTGTAAGAATGATAGTATTTTCCACATAACTAATTGAATTAAAATAAGGGCAATGGATGGATCGATAATTCTCCCCAATTTCTATATCATTCCATTGGGGAGACGGTGACCTAAATTGGAGGAAAGATTTAATCTTCCAGAACTGGGTGGTTTTGACTGTGCAAGTTATAGCGCTTCATGTTAGTAATGGGTATTTTTTCCCTTAAAAGTGCCCATTTCCACTGCTATGCAGTTAACACTGGCGTTTTCAGAGAGCGAATAACGGCTTCCATTTTCTGACTGGCTTCTTCAGCCATGGCTTGGACATCAGGATGTTCAACCGCTTTGAGCATTCCCAAGGGGTTAACCGCAGAGACTTCAACTGCTCCTTCTCCCCTCTTTTGGACTACAACATTGCAAGGAAAGAGGGTTCCCGCTTTGTCATCGGCTTGCAGGGCACGATGGGCAAGCTGGGGATGACACGCACCGAGAATCCGATAAGCATGAAAATCTATACCATGTTTGGCGAAGGCGTTTTGGACATTGATTTCGGTTAAAATCCCAAATCCTTCTTGTTTTAGGGCATCGGTGACTTGGGCGATCGCCTCTTCCAGGGTTGTATTTAAAACAATACTAAAGTGGTAATTCATAATCCTCTGTCTTCTGTTTCAGTGGTCAGGGCGGTTGTCTCCGTTGTCCCTCCTTTCTTAAGCCTATAACATCGTTATTTAGTTGTCAAGCGTTTTATGTTAGCTATATGTACTCATACGTGCAAAATACAATCTTTTTTTTAGGCTTTTTGGGTTAAATCTTCCACTCCTACAGACTGAAACTATAGGGTAATGATTAGAAAACCTTGCATTTTTCATAAGATCACCATATAGTTATATTAATATCAGATTTTTATTAACTCGCCTCTTGTTGGGGGGGCACAGTTCAGTAGATAGGCAAGCTTTGGAGAAAAAACGATGACAAACGTTGTAGTAATTGGGGCAGGTTTAGGTGGACTTCCAGCAGTACATGAATTACGCAGCTTACTGCCTAAGAGCGATCGCCTCATCCTGATTAGCGATCGCTCCCATTTCACCTTTATCCCTGGATTAATCCGAGTCACCCTAGGTATGGCCTCGTTAGAATCGATTCAAATCGATCTCGAACCCCACCTCAAACGTTTGGGAATTGAATGGATTAACCACAAAGTCACCGCTCTCAACCCCCATACCCAAACCATTACCGTAGAAGGGGGGCAAACTGTCAACTATGACTATGTAGCGATCGCCACCGGAGCCTCCTTTGCCTTTGACGCAATCCCTGGACTCGGCCCCCATGGCGGTTATACCCAATCCGTTTGTACCCCGGATCACGCCATCCATGCGCGGGAAGCCTGGGTAAAATACCTGGAAAATCCTGGCCCCCTAGTCGTTGGAGCAGCCCCTGGAGCCGGTTGTTTTGGCCCTGCCTACGAATTTCTACTGATGGCAGATTCAGAATTACGCCGTCGAGGATTACGAGATCGAGTCACCCTCACCTACGTTACCCCAGAACCCTACATCGGCCACTTAGGCGTAAGTGATGTCAAAAATGCCAAAGAATACACCAGCGAACTCCTCAAAGAACGAGGGATAGAAACCTTTACCAATGCCGAAATTACAGCCATTACCCCAGACAAAGTTATCCTCAAGACCGGTCAACAACTCCCCTTTAGCTACTCCATGATTTTACCATCCTTCCGGGGAGCTAAATTCCTACAACAACTGCCAGAGATTGCGAACGCCAAAGGCTTTATTCCCGTAAATCCCACCTATCGCCATCGGGATTTTCCCTCCATTTATGCCCTAGGAGTGGCAGTGGCTCTCGACCAACCTGATCAAACTTCCATTCCCATCGGTTTACCCAAAAGTGGAGCCATGACGGAAGCGATGGCTGTTGCTGTCGCTCACAATATTGCCGTAGCTAGTGGAGCGGTTTCTGCCCCCTTCCAGCGTCCGACCCTAGAATCGGTTTGTTTAGCGGAATATGGAGAGACTGGCATTGTCTATGTTGCGATTCCAGTACTGCCCGATCCCAGTTTAGAAGAGCCTC
The DNA here is from genome assembly GCF_982964205.1 of Roseofilum sp. NCBI lineage: Bacteria > Bacillati > Cyanobacteriota > Cyanophyceae > Desertifilales > Desertifilaceae > Roseofilum > Roseofilum sp. The sequence goes on from NZ_CEZBFX010000041.1 coordinate 28,817, forward strand.
AAAATTCCTATGCTCTCAAAGGCCGTTGGGTGGTTTGGGGTAAGGAACTGCTGGAATACTACTTTATGGTGAAAATGAGATGGGGTTTAGGAATGCCTTGGTTTGAACGGTTAGGACTGCGGATCTTATTCCAAGTGAACATCGCTAAACCTTATACCTACGAATCCTTACAACTTTCCCAATAAGCATAACCCTATCAGGGGCTAGAGTATTGGGCAAACGTCTAGGTAGACCGGGCGATTTCCTTTGACTTTAGCCCCATTCTTCACTTACCGAGACGGGTTGAGGATTCAGATCTAAATACCCAATACTCTTAAATTTGCGATCGCCCATATTCGACGATCTTTAGCTCTAAATCTCTTCTGAGGGAACGATCGGCCCCTTCAATAATCCAGTAAGATGCAGCTAACGATCCCCCATTGCTATACACTGTGGAATTGGAGAACATGAATAGTATAGATGGAATAAATGGATATTGGTCAGAAGGTAAAAGTAAAAGGTTTAATCGATCGCATCCCTGCTAATCTGGTAGACAAAATCAAGCAGAACCCTGTAGGGACAATCACCGGCTATAAAATGGTCGATGGATCGGGTGTCGGTTTTGTAGTTGAGTTTAGCGGTCAATTTTCAACTTGGTTCTTTGAAGAAGAGCTAGTGGCACAGTAAGACCCTTGAATTCATCACCAACAGTGACCATTGGTTTGGCCCTTGGTCACTGAGTACCCATGAAAGCGCTAAACTGGGACAACAGCGTGATTGTGAATAATTAACAGACATGGCTCTGATTCTGACATTTTTGGGTAAGGGTGGCACGGGTAAAACAACCTTGGCCATTGCCACGGCTAAACATATGGCTAGTACGGGGAAGCGGGTGCTGTTAGCCCTGTCTGAACCCCCTTCAGTGATTGGATTGATGTTGGGCCAGGTGAAAGAAGGGACTCCTGGGGTCATTGAATCGAATCTGGAGGCGGTTAATCTCCGAAGCGCTGCCTTATTAGAGCGCAGTTGGGAAGATGTGAAGCAACTGGAAGCGCAGTATTTACAAAAGCCGTTTTTTAAGGAAGTTTTTGGTCAAGAGTTGGGGTTATTACCGGGAATGGATGGGGCGTTAGCTTTGTACGCTCTGCGGGATTATGACCAAAGCGGAAAATATGATGTGATTGTATATGATGGAGACGGCGATCGCGAAACCCTGAGAATGTTGGGAACACCGGAAATCATGAGTTGGTATATCCGTCGGTTCCGGGATGTGATTGTGAACTCAGATGTGGGCCAAGCCCTATCGCCGTTTCTAGGCCCCATTAGTAGCGCCATTTTGAATGTAGACCTGTCTAAGGATAATTTTGCTGCTCCCACTCAAGAAGCCAATTCAACCCTGGATGCAGGCAAAGCAGCTATTACGAATCCCAATCGAGTGGCAGCCTATTTAGTAACCACAGGGGATAAAACAGCATTAGCGAAGGCCATGGATTTGTGGGGGAGTGCCCAGCAAGTCGGGGTTACAGTGGGAGGCGTGATTTTGAATAAGTCCGTCATTCACGATACCCAGGCCGCTGAAGCCGCCAATAGCTTTCAGAAATTGTACGATACCTTCGATCATGAGGCGATCGATGTTAGCACCGCTACGGCTCAATTTGAGCCATTGAGTATTAGCATTGTGCCCTTTGAGAAAAGCAAAAATTGGCAAGTGCTGCAAAAGGCGCTACCGGATTTTACCGAAGCAACTCGTGCCCCGAAACCCATCACGCTTGATGTGGCTCAAAAGAGTGTCAGTTTATTTTTGCCTGGATTTGATAAGAAACAGGTCAAACTCACCCAATACGGGCCAGAAATTACCATTGAAGCTGGCGACCAACGGCGCAATATTTTGCTCCCTCCGGCATTAAGTGGTAAACCCGTAAAAGGCGCAAAGTTCCAAGACTGCTATCTGAACATTTCATTTTAAGAGGAATTGTAACCCCCCAATTTGAGGAGAACCAGGCTATGAGTAACGACGAAACGGCATCTCAATCTACATCTTCCCGACGACGGCGACGCAGTAGCACTAGCAGTAGTCCCCCTAGCGCCAGTGCCCAAACTCGGCAAATGCTGGGGATGAAGGGCGCAGAAACGAAAGAAACGAACATTTGGAAAATTCGCCTCCAGTTGATGAAACCGATTACTTGGATTCCTCTGATTTGGGGGGTTCTCTGTGGGGCGGTCTCTTCTGGAGGTTTTACTTGGACAGTAGAGAATGTGTTGATGGCGGCGGCTTGTATGCTGCTGTCAGGGCCATTGATGGTGGGCTATACCCAAACCATGAATGATTATTATGATGCGGAAATTGATGCCATTAATGAACCCTATCGACCCATTCCCTCTGGAGCCATTTCTACAGACCAGGTAGAGGCTCAGATTTGGATCTTATTATTATTAGGGGTCTTCTTGGCCTACGGTTTGGATATTTGGGCAGGTCATGAAGTCAAGGTGATTACGGCGATCGCCGTTTTTGGCAGCTATATTTCTTATATCTATTCTGCACCCCCCCTGAAACTCAAGCAAAATGGTTGGCTTGGTAATTATGCCCTCGGTGCCAGTTATATCGCCTTTCCCTGGTGGGCAGGTCATGCCCTGTTTGGGCAAATGAATTGGACGATCGCCATTTTGACCCTATTTTACAGTCTTTCGGGGTTGGGGATTGCGATCGTTAATGACTTTAAGAGCGTAGAAGGAGACCAGAAACTGGGCTTAAAATCCCTGCCCGTGATGTTCGGAATTGGCACAGCAGCCTGGATTTGTGTACTGATGATTGATATCTTCCAAGCTGGAGTTGCCGCCTATCTCATCAGCATTCACGAAAATTTCTATGCCACCATTCTGCTCCTATTTGTGATTCCCCAAATCACATTCCAAGATATGTATTTCCTCCGAAATCCCCTGGAAAATGATGTCAAATACCAAGCCAGCGCCCAACCTTTCCTCGTTCTAGGAATGCTAGTTACTGCCATGGCTTTAGGTCACGCAGGCATTTAAGTCAACAACTACATCGTAGGGTGGGCAGGGTCTAACACTAGAAATTGTAGAATACCACTTATTCTCTTGCTCACCCTAAAGGATTAGAACTTATACAGCGCTTTGCGCTGTCATGATGGACAGTTTTGAATCCTCAAAGCTATGTACCAAAAGCCTATTCCCTATTCCCTATTCCCTAGCGCAAAGCGCTATATCTGTATATCTGTTTTTGGGGATACATTACCAGCGATCGTAATCCTCTAAGATATTTATTTGAGGTTTCAAGTTGTACGAACCAACAGACTATGATCGCCTCTCTTTTTTCTTTCAGTCTAGCTTATATGCCTCATGGTAACTGTTATCTGTGGCAAACTCCCCTAGTCAGTCTTCACGTTACTAGTGATGCTCTGATTGCCTTAGCTTATTTTTCTATTCCTATCATTCTCGTTTACTCAGTATATAAACGTCAAGATGTTCCATTCTTAAATATTTTTATTCTATTTAGTGCTTTTATTATTCTTTGTGGAATTGGTCACTTACTTGAGGTCTGGACCCTGTGGTATCCCAATTACTGGATCTCGGGTATTGAGCAAGCGGCTACTGCCTTAGTTTCTTGTTATACGGCTGCTGCCATGGTGACTTTAATTCCTCAGTTTTTATCGCTCAAAACTCCCGAAGAATTAGCCCTTATAAATCAGCAATTACAAGAAGAAATAAAACTTCGTCAACAAGCTGAAAATGAACTCAGAATTACCAACGGAAATTTAGAACAGCGAGTTCAAGAACGCATCCAAGAACTGAACCAGATTAATCAGAATCTAGCAGCAGAAATTGAAGCTCGTACCCGGATAGAATCTGCCTTACGGGATTCCGAGAAAAAAGAACGGGAAAAAGCAGACAATTTAGAGCAAATGTTAGGACAATTGAAAAACACCCAATCTCAACTGGTGCAATCTGAAAAAATGGCTGCTTTAGGTAAAATGGTTAGGGGGATAGCCCACGAAATCAATAACCCCATTACGTTTATCTATAGTAATATTGAGTCTAGCTTTCAATATGTTCATGATTTGCTCAATTTAATTGGGCTGTATCAGTTACATTACCCTGAACCTGTTCCTGTAATTACGAATCAGATCGAATCCCTCGATTTAGAGTTTATCCAAGAAGATTTTATCCAGCTACTCGACTCAATGAAAACAGGGGCAGATCGAATTAGAAAGATCGTGTTATCTTTGAGTGATTTTTCCCGTTTAGATGAACAAGGGTATAAATTCATTGACTTAAACAAAGCTATAGAGAATACCCTGGGTTTACTTTCCAATTCCTTATTGCCCTTGTTTGCAACAGGGGCGATTAAAGTGAGTCAGAAATTCAACGAAATTCCGCCAGTGAAATGCTATCCAGGACAGCTCAATCAAGCTCTGGTGAATATATTAGAAAATGCCATTGATGCCGTGGTTGAACAGCGGAAAGTTGAGCCGGATTTTACAGGAGAAATTCAGATAGAAACAAAGAGGGATTCTCACGATAGAGTGGTTATTCTGATTCAGGATAATGGTTTGGGAATTCCTGATGAAATCAGGAGCAAGATTTTCGATCCTTTTTTTAGTACTAAACCCATTGGTCAGGGAACTGGATTGGGTCTGACTACTGCCTATCAAATTATTGTTCAAGAACATCACGGAGAGTTCGAGTGTACATCAAATCCAGGGATGGGTACTTGTTTTAAGATCGATTTGCCGCTTTCTTGTGCTGCTTGATACAGAAATTTCCGCTTTTGTGAGATAGATGTTTACTCTATGGTCAATTAATAGAGTTACCCTACAAGGTTTAATTTTGAATTGATACTAGGGCTTGTTGCACTTGAGCCATGACGGTGAACCAATCTCCAGGTTGAGTTTGGCGGAATAAGCGAACGGTAGAATACCAGGGACTGTCAACACGCAGGAACATCCACCGCCAATCACAGCTAAAGTGTAAAAGTATCCATGTAGGCTTACCTAATGTTGCGGATAAGTGAGCGATCGCCGTATCCACTGTAATCACCAGATCCAGTTGCCGGATAATATGAGCGGTATCGAGAAAGTCATCACAGTTTGGGTTAAAGACTTGGATAGGGGTTTGCTGTAATTGTTGGCGATCGCCTTCAGAGAGTTCTTTTTGGAGGCTATGAAAGCATACATTGTCGCAATTAAACAGGGGCAGTAAGTCAGAAAATAAACACGATCGTAAATAATTGTTAGGATGTTCTGTATTGCCTTGCCATGCTAACCCCACTTTCAATTTAGCTGTGCTTTCCGGGAGGATCAAATTTTCGGGAAGATCGGGTAAAGTAAAAGGCAGCGGAGCAGGAATGGTGTTTAAGGATGTTTTGCTTAAGTGAGGTAAACTCATTAAGGAAGCCTGTTCATCAAAGGGGGGTAATGTCTCTTCCCTGGTAACAATTTGCTCAAGGTGCGGCAAGGTGGCAAACAGACGCTTCAGAGGTGGGCGACATTCGAGGATAATCTTGGCTCCCTGTTCTTTCACCCAGGGGAGATAACGGATCATTTGTATCATATCCCCTAAGCCTTGTTCGCTATAGAGCATGAGGGTTTTACCAACTAAAGGTTCACCGTTCCAAGAGGGTTGGGTAAGGTTGCCTGTGGTGAATTCTTCAGTTTTCCAGCGCCATTCATATTCACTAAATCCTTGTTCGAGAAAACCGAGACTGAGCAGGGCAAACGCCAGTCCGGTATGGGCTTTGGGTTCTTCGGAGTCGAGTTTTAATCCCTTCTGATAGGCAAGGATGGCTTCGGCGATATGACCCTGTTGGATGAGGGCATGGCCGAGGGTATAATAGGCTTCGGTGTAGTTGGGGTTAACTTCAGTTGCCCGCTTATAATATGCGATCGCCTCTTGACGACGCTTAACGTTAATTCCTGTCACCTTTTCTTGCTGTTGTAGTGTATTTCCCAGGTTCAGCAGCGCTTGGGGAAAGTTAGGATTCAAATGTAAGGCTTGCTGGTAATAGGCAATGGCGCGATCGCACTCTTGTTCAGCCTTGTACAGATTACCCAGATTATAGAAACTTTCCACCTGATTGGGATCGATCGCGATCGCCTGTTCCAAAGCCTGTTTCGCTTCTGCAATCTGATTTTGCTGATGGTAGAGTAAACCCAGATTACTGTAAGCCCCCGCATGATTCGGTTGTAGCTCTAAGAGGAGTTGATAACAGGCGATCGCTTCTTCTGTACGTTCACTCGCACTCAGAGCATTACCTAAGTTAAACCGCGCCTCAATAAAGTCGGGTTTGAGGGCGATCGCGCTTTCGTAATGAGCGATCGCCTCCTCTAACTTTCCCTGTCCCCGCGCCACCATTCCCAATAAACACAACACATTCGTATTTTCTGGTTCCTGCTGCACAATTTGCCCATAAACCTCTTCTGCTTGGGCATATTGTCCCTGTTGGTGATAGGTAAAGCCTTGTTTTAGTAGTTCTTCGGTAGACATTGGAATGAACAATGATGAAAGATATAAGGTGGGAGCCTTTTCCTAGTTAATCAGAATATCGACGAACAATAGCTCTCAAGTAGCACTTCGCAAAACTCTAGTAATCGATTCATCCCCCAAAATCGATCTTCTGAACGGTTGGGTTTGTTAATGTGACTGATATGACCGCCTTTTTGGGTGAGAATCAGATGAGCATTGGGATTTTGAGCCATGTGCTCTTTCATCTGCGGGATAATTTGCGGATTGAATAGAGGGTCGTCTTCGGCATAAATAATTAAGTAGGGAAGTGTTAAGCAATCCAAAAAGTACAGGGCGCTGGTTTGGTGATAATAGTCTTCGATGCTGTTAAAACCGTAGTAGTCAATGACCATTTCGCGATCGCACCGATCGACTGAAGTCATCCGTTCCACAGCACCCGATTTTAACGTCTGGGGAAAGAGTTCTCGCCGTTTTTCGGCTTCGGCGCAAAATTTTCGCACAAAACGCTGCTCAATTTTTCGACCCATGAACGTGGTTCGTAAATGGGCTAGAGAAAGGTTAGATTCGAGATTTGTAGAGAGAGTCGCTCCGCCGCAGATGAGAGAACAACGGGTTTCGATGGCTGCATTTAATCCCCATAACGCTAATTGTCCCCCCATCGACGCACCGGTGAGAATTACTGGAGTAGGACAACCCAGGTTTATTAGTTGTTCCGCCAGATGAACTTGGTCTTGTCCTTCTCGCCAACCGTAGGAGGAGGGGACGGGAGAAAGTTGGGCAGTTTTTCCGTGACCTCGCCAATCGTAGAGGAGAATAGCAAAATTACGCTGGTAAGCTTTGCGAGCGAATAAATGAGCGTACCACTCGTTTTTAACTATGCCATCGATTCCCGTATTGAAGATGATTGTCCCTTGAGCATTGGTGGGACAACTCCATATGCCCCAGAGAGGAACGCCTTCAGCACCTGTGAAGATCTGTTCTTGCCAAGGAACTTGGGGGAGATGGCTTAACCAGGAAGCGCGATCGCCCCATTTTTTCCATGTTTTTCCATACCAGTAGTCTACAACCAGGGTTTGGATTAAACCATCGTTGAAGTAGAAGGGAGGTTGATATTCAATCATTGTTGATCGATTTTGTCGAGGCATAATCCCATTCCCTATTCCTTAGCGCTTTGCGCTATATTCCTTGACTTCTTTTTAATTTTTAATGGATATGAGGATAATGGGCTGGGAAGGGTTAATCACGGGCAGTAGATGTTCAAGTTCAATGGCCTGAGTCGAAAATAGGGTATTTAAATTCAGAGGAATACTCGGGTTATGCGGATAAGCTTCGATGAGGGTTTGCAGGAGGTCGTACCATATTCCATTTTGGATATAAAATCTAATTTGATCGGCGATCGCCCCTTGTGTTAATTGTTGTTGGTGTATTGGCTCTAACGGAATGCGTTTAATTCCCGTCGCCACATGATCTAACCATTGTCCATTGCAGTTCAATTGAAAGTAGCCAACATAAACTTGGTTGACCTCTAAGCTTGGTGAATTCGGTAAGTCAGCAAGATTAACCGCAACTAATCCAGACTGTTGTTTCAGGCTCAACCCTACTTTATAAACTTCATTACCCGTTTCGTCCTCCAAAGCAAACTCTACAATCTCTGATTGATTGGGAGGAACATAGAAATAAAGGGTAGGAGAAGCTTGGGTTGTCAACCCAAAGCTATGTCTGGGCATAATTGAGCTTAAGGCTTGATATTCTCCACCCGTCTCGGCTTTCATCGTGCAGCCGGTGCGACTTCCAGCGCTTTCACGGCGACTGGGGAGACCCGGGGGTGGCTCTTCCCAGTCTTGCAGTTGGGGAACATAGACAATTTGTTCGCTTTCTGAAGAGGTTTGAGCGATCGCCACAGATACATCCCAATTTAAGGATAAACCAACTAGAGATGTAATTGTGGCGATCGCCATACACCGTCGGCATAAACTTAAGGATAAAGGAAGGAAGTCAAACATAGGTAGATTTCCACCAAGCAAAAGAAACACCACTGAAGCGCATCGACCCTACTAACCCTGATGCTATCACGTATCCCGTGACAGCCCCGTGACAGTACGGAAAGGCTTTTAAGAGGTAACTACACACTTCCCCGGGCAATTACATGATTTTCCCAGAAAATTAAGCATCTTTTTAGAATTGGAAGACAATAAAGCCAACCGTTTTTCCCAGGAGGGACAAAAACTTCTAAAATAAGAAGGGTTTCTGGGGAAACTCCATTGATTTAGCCCAGGATTCATTTCTTTAATTGTGACATAAGGGTAATGGTAAATGGCGATCGCAACCAGCCAATTAGTGAAACGCAAGCGTCAAGGTCATCCTCTGGTGATGCTCACAGCCTGGGATTATCCATTTGCTCAACTGCTCGATAAGGCTGGGGTCGATCTGATTTTAGTGGGAGATTCTCTGGCGATGGTAGCGTTAGGTCACCCCACAACCCTACCGGTAACCTTGGATCAGATGATTCATCATACCCAAGCGGTCTGTCGAGGCGTGCAAGAAGCGTTGGTGGTGTGCGATCTCCCCTTTATGAGTTATCAAGAAGGCCCCATTCAGGCTTTAAGATCGGCGGGTCGAGTGTTGAAGGAAACCCAAGCGGGGGCAGTGAAATTAGAGGGGGGCTATCCGGAAATGATCGAGATTGTCCATCGTTTAAGTTTAAGCGGTATTCCGGTCGTCGGTCATGTGGGGGTAACGCCTCAGTCCGTGCATCGACAGGGTTATCGCAGACAGGGAAAGGCACAAGTAGAAGGCGATCGCATTTTACACGAGGCGATCGCTCTTTCGGAAGCCGGAGCCTTTACCATTATCCTGGAAAATATCACCCACGATCTAGCTCAAAAAATTACTGAAACCCTTCCTATTCCCACCATTGGCATTGGCGCAGGACCCCATTGTGATGGCCAAGTGTTAGTCACAAGCGACGTTCTAGGACTCTCCAGTTGGCAACCCCCCTTTGCTAAAGTCTATGCTAATCTCCACGAGACGATTACCGATGCAGTGAAAACCTTTAGTCAGGAAGTGCGCGATCGCCAGTTTCCATAAGCCTCTATGCAATATAGCGCTTCGCACGGTAATGGGTAATACAGCAGTTTCCTCTGCTATGAGGTACATTAATGACGGTTTTTAACAATATC
>NZ_CEZBFX010000042.1:0-38139 GCF_982964205.1 Roseofilum sp.
AGTGACCCATTTCATTCTACTGTAAAGCCGTCCTAAAAGGACGGGGTTTTAGACCTATTTTTCTGATAATAGTTTTTGGATGGTTCACCAACTTAGCGATCGGACAATGGTTTAGCGATCGCCCAAATTTGGGTAGCCACTCATCTCTGTGCCTCCTACCCGGGTTTGTTGAGCTTCATCGAACTCTACCAGCCAACTGAGGACTTCACGGGGTTCTCCGATAGCCTGATTGTCCAGCCGAGCTGTTTCATTTAAATAGCCGAAGTAATGGCCCATGAGAAAATAAACCGCTACCATCGCTACAGCAGCCCCTGCCACTAGAACCCCAGCTAACATCAAAGAGAATTCCCGCGTATGAATCGCCGATTCCATTAGATGCAAAGACCAGGCTACTAAGGCAATGACAATTATGAGAATAATGATCATTGCTCGTTTAAGAAATGTAACAATTCCTGTATTGTAACAACTTATTGCAGGACTGTCGCGGTTCAATTCTTAAATTCTTCTAGAAATCTGTACTTTCTGAACAAAATGTGATATATATCACCTCGCCAGTTGTCTGATTTTCAAACCCTGGGTCGTCAGATGCTCCTTAATTTGAGCGACAGACAGTTGGCCGTAGTGGAGTAAAGAGGCTAAAAGGGCCGCCTCAGCCTTTCCTTCAGTTAACGCTTCATGGATATGTTCGCAGGTTCCCGCGCCACCAGACGCAATCACCGGAATTTCCACAGATTCAGCAATGGTGCGGGTTAGATCTAGATCGTAACCGGCTTGAGTGCCATCAGCATCCATACTCGTGAGTAAGATTTCTCCAGCCCCACGAGCCGCCACATCCTTAGCCCAGGAGAGTGCATCAAGCCCTGTATTCTCCCGTCCCCCGCGCACATACACATCCCATCCTGGATTCTCAGGATCGCTGCGTCGTTTAGCATCAATAGCGACAACAATACACTGATTTCCGAAGCGATCGCTGGCCCGATTTACCAAATCCGGGTCTCGGACTGCCGACGAGTTGATACTAACCTTATCCGCCCCGGCCCTTAACAAATTTTTAATCATTTCTAAGGATTGAATTCCCCCACCCACTGTCAGGGGAATAAACACCTGTTCAGCCGTCCGGTAAACCACATCCAGGATAATATCTCGGTCTTCATGAGTCGCCGTAATATCGAGAAACACCAACTCATCAGCACCCGCGTCATTATAGATCGAAGCCAACTCCACCGGATCGCCAGCATCCTGAAGGTTAACAAAATTAATCCCCTTCACCACTCGTCCCGCCCTCACATCCAGACAGGGTAAAATCCGTTTAGCAACCATCTGCTTCCTCTTTTCTTCTGTTCAATAGTTGTCCCCAGACATCATACAGTGCCAAGCCTGGGTCATGTTGAGCCACTTTTCCTCTTCCCTCTTCCTTAATTCCATACAAACTTCTCAGGATTTGACCGGCTAAACATCAACCTATTGTTTGGCTTCCCTCCCAATGACAAAATACTGGTATTGCTGTGAAAGACTAATTTATGCGTCTTCTATTTACCATTGCCCATTTTTATAACCCCCAAGGGTCTCAACGGCACGCTTCCCAACGTCCCGATCCCCAACCGCGCATCCAAGCGCTCACCTCAAGTCTGTCAGCTATTCATCAACTCTATAGCCAATTCCAATGCATGATTGACATTGCTCAAAGGGTCGTTGTACCGAGCAATCAACAATACACGAATCATATTGATATCGTGATTTGTACTACTGGGGAATACCATCTACTCAAACAACTACCTATCCCTCAGGAGTCTTATCATCACCATACTACCCAATGTGAACCGATGCTTCTCGGTTTTGAATGTCAAGCCGTATTGCGCAGCAACCTTGGCTGTTATGATTATTACTGCTTTCTAGAGGACGACTTAATCTTATCTGACCCCTGGTTTTTTGTTAAACTGATTTGGTTTAATCGGATTACTGGCGATCGCAACCTTCTGCAACCCAACCGCTACGAGAGCGCCATTGGCGGTACATTCCGCAAGGCCTACATCGATGGAGATCTAAAGCCTCACGTCACTCAACCTTTTCAAAACCTAGAAGAACATCCCCAACTCACAGGAAAAGTGATGGAATGCCCAGTCATCTTAAAACGTCCCCTCAATCCCCACTCCGGTTGTTACTTCCTCAATGGCGCACAAATGGATTATTGGGCCAATCAACCCCATTTTCTCGACCGAGATACCCGCTTTATCGGCCCCCTAGAAAGTGCCGCCACCCTAGGGATTATGAAAACCTTCCGCATCTACAAACCGGCCCCTCAGAATGCCAATTTTCTAGAAATTCAGCATTTTGGTACAGGATTTTTAAATCTTATTGGTAAAGAAGTGAAAATCCCCAATCAAACCACTTAAGGGTTGTTGAGGGGCTAAAGTCTAGAGAAGAGAAAAGAGAATACACAGGACTACCCCCACTCCTCCAGATCCGACCCGTACTTCTCCAACCGCCAATCCCCAAACCGCACTCGCAGGGAGGTGACCTTGCAGTGCATTTGTAGTAAATATGTAATCACTATAATTTAACAATGAACCATTTTTACGCCAGCCGACGCGATCGCCAAGTTTTATAAACGTATCATAATCATAATCGTCTAGCGTTCCTCCCAAATCAAGCCAAATCCGCTTTTGCACGCTAAAGCCAAATCGACCCCTGCTATATTTCACCCATAATTGGTCAATGGTTCTCAAGTCAATGCCAGGAAAATTTTTCAAGTCTTCAAGACGAAAGTAACTCTCTTTTTCCCGTTTCACCGCTTCCAGCATCCTGCGGTAGGTTTCCTCATCCGCATCCTTCCATCTCTGCTGCTGCAACAGTCTCTGCAAGAGCGTGTAGTCTACTCCTCGCTCTGACCTTAAATCATCCTCTTGCGGTTGATATACCTTCAATCCAGGAATGGAAGCAAGAGGTTTATTAATTTTAGATTTAGGAGCAGGTATAGGGAGCTGATGCACAGTCGATTGAGGCACAGGAGACACAGAACCATTCACCCAAGGTAACCAGGACCAGTCCCACCCCTTATTCTCCGGCTCAGGAAGTTCACTAATTCTGACTGTATCGGGAATATCTCTGGAAAAACACGGTAAGCCTAACCAGTTCTGTATTGACTGGGGACGTTTTCCTGCCTCCAAAGCCATCCCCCAGACAATAGCATAATTTAAGCTGGGACTAATCGATCTATAGCTTTTTGGCTCAATCAAAGGAACCTTTTTCAGTCGCTCTGTAGAAGGGGTTGGACACTCTCCCATCACCGCATAATATAAACCAGCAGCTAACGTATAGACATCTACCGTTACGTTCCGCTCTCCCAGAAACTGCTCGTAAGGGGCAAATGCTGGATTTCCCGTTTGCAAAGAAATCGAGCTAGGGGGACAATCTCCAGCAATGCCAAAATCGATTAATATAGCCGTTCCATCCGGTCGAATCATGATATTCATTGGAGTCGCATCGAAATGGACTAACCCCGTTTTGTGGATATGCATTAAGGCCCTACCGATTTGCTGAATATACCCCACTGCCTTATTTTCCGGGAGTGCCCCTCCATCTTTAACTAAATTGAATAAACTCTTTCCTTCAATAAACTCCATCATTAAACAAGGAATTCTCACCCTAGGGTCATTCTCATCCGGCTCCTCAAATAAATCAAACACCCGCACAATATGAGGATGGGGTTTTAGACTCGCCAGGGTTTTCGCCTCTTTGTAAAACCGGTATACAAACTCTCCATAGTTGTCATCCTGATGAAATTCTGTCCTTGGCGTTTTAATCACACAGAACGAATCCAGGGTCAGGTGTTTGGCTTTGTAAGTAATGCCAAACCCACCTCTACCCAACACTTTCTCAATCCTGTACTTGCGGTCAATAACTTTTCCGGGTTGCCAATCCACGATCTTCAGGTACACAAACGCCAGCTTTCCCTATTATGCTACATCCGTTCCTCTTCTCCCCCATCTCCCTCTCCCCGTGTCCTGACAAGTGAATGATTTTCATGATTGTGCATCCATAGACCCTCAGAGCGCCCCAAATTTCATAGAGTCATCTGATTCTCCGTGTCCCCGTTTCTCCGTGTCTTCCTGACTCGAATCTTAAAATCATTCCCTTGAAAGCTCCCCGTGTCCCTGTGTCTCTCCACTCCCCCATCTCCCCATTCCCCTACAATAGAAAAGTAACCCTTTCACTCAACCCATGGCCAGAGACTTACGCGGATTTATCAACCTACTCGAAGAGCGCGGACAACTACGACGAATTAAAGCATCTGTCGATCCGGATTTAGAAATTGCCGAAATTGCCAACCGAATGTTGCAAGCGGGAGGCCCTGGGTTACTGTTTGAAAATGTTCAAGGATCGCCCTTTCCCATTGCCATTAATTTAATGGGAACGGTTGAGCGTATCTGTTGGGCGATGAATATGGATAATCCTCTAGAATTAGAAGATCTAGGAAAAAAATTGGGCATGTTGCAACAACCCAAACCGCCCAAAAAGATTTCCCAAGCGATTGATTTTGGCAAGGTTTTATTTGATGTGGTGAAAGCTAAACCAGGGCGCGATTTTTTCCCGAGTTGTCAACAGGTCACGATCCCAGAAGAAGACTTAGACTTAAATACTCTACCCCTGATTCGTCCCTATCCCGGAGATGCGGGAAAAATTATTACTTTGGGATTGGTAATTACCAAAGATTGTGAAACCGGAATTCCCAATGTTGGCGTGTATCGCTTACAGCTTCAATCAGCTAAAACAATGACCGTACACTGGTTATCGGTACGGGGTGGGGCGCGTCACCTGCGAAAATCCTCTGAGCAAGGAAAAAAACTAGAGGTGGCGATCGCCCTCGGCGTTGACCCCCTGATCATTATGGCTGCCGCAACCCCCATTCCCGTAGATCTCTCAGAATGGTTATTTGCCGGACTTTACGGAGGTTCCGGAGTTCCCTTAGCTAAATGTAAAACTGTAGACCTCGAAGTTCCCGCAGATGCCGAATTTGTCCTCGAAGGAACCATTACCCCTGGTGAAGTTCTCCCTGATGGTCCCTTTGGCGACCACATGGGTTACTATGGAGGTGTGGAAGACTCGCCCCTGATCCGCTTCCAATGCATGACTCATCGAAAAAATCCAGTATATTTAACAACTTTTAGCGGTCGTCCTCCCAAGGAAGAAGCCATGATGGCGATCGCCCTTAACCGCATTTACACCCCTATCCTGCGCCAACAAGTCTCCGAAATCGTTGATTTCTTCCTCCCTATGGAAGCCTTAAGTTACAAAGCTGCCATTATTTCCATCGATAAAGCTTATCCCGGCCAAGCTAAACGTGCAGCCCTCGCCTTTTGGAGCGCTCTACCCCAATTTACCTACACAAAATTTGTCATTGTTGTCGATAAAGACATTAATATTCGCGATCCTCGGCAAGTTGTTTGGGCAATTTCCTCTAAAGTTGACCCTTCACGAGATGTTTTTATCCTTCCAGAAACCCCTTTTGACACCCTCGATTTTGCTAGTGAAAAAATTGGCTTAGGAGGTAGAATGGGCGTTGATGCAACCACGAAAATATACCCAGAAACCACCCATGAATGGGGCGCAGTTCTCGAATCCGATCCAGACATAGCTACTAAAGTAGACCAACGCTGGCAAGAGTATGGATTAGCCGATCTCACCCTCGGAGAAGTTGACCCCAATGTATTTGGTTACGAAATGCTATCAAAATTTAATCACTGAACCGGATCAATTCTGATACCATTTCTTCTAAGATTGCCATTAATCAATCCTTAGGAGCTAACTTGTTCTGGGACAATTGTTAAAGGACATCATTATAGAGAAATGGTATGACAAATCAAAATTTGTCGTTTACACTATCCCTACAGCCTGATTAAGTCTTTAATTATAGTTTTAAGACCAAGGAGAAGGAGATCCATAATTATGTCCAAGCCCAAGCGCCGCCTACGACAGCTCGTGTTAGCTGCCATGGTTTGCACCCTCGCTAGTTGGGGCGATGTTGTACCCAGACCCATGCGCTCTGCCGCAGTTGCCCAAGAAGAAGCCACAACTGTTTCTGCGCCTGCAGCCAAAACCATCGAAGATCCAGATATTCCTGTTGATGAACTCAGACTTTTAGTCAAGCCTCTAACCCTAGCTGAATTACAAATTGAAGCTGAAGGCTGGCAGGGTTTACTACAAGCCAAAGTACGGGAAATCTCCAACCAAGAAATTGCCATTAAGCGCAAGAACCGCAAGATTCAGGAGACCGAAGACGCGGTACAAAAACTTGAGGAAGCCCAACAAACTCTAGAGGAAGCCCAGGAAGCGGAAGTCACAGAAGGTGCTGGTAGTACCGCCGTGATTGAGAAAACAGAAGAAGCTGAAGCAGCCTTACAAGAAGCTCAGGAGTCCGTAGAAGCGGCAGCAGAAGCGGAGCAGCAAATTCAGGAGGATGAGGAATTACGAGAAACGGTTGAATCAACTTTGGACACTGAGCTAGAGCAAGAAGAATTGGGTTCTCTCCTAGAAAATGACCTCAATACTGAGGATGTAGAAGCCGTACAAGAAGACTTTGAAGAGGCGGCTGCTCTACTCGAAGGGGAAGTCGAAGGGGCAACTGAGGACTCAGAAGAAATCGATCCAGTCACTGGCGCTCCCCTAGGAGAAGGAGAAACGGCTGCTGAGAGTGATGGCATCACCGACACAGAGGAGAGGATTGGACAACTTGACCAAGTAGAAACTCAGTTGGAACAAGCCGCAGACGCGGAAGAAGATGTGAAGCAGGAGTTGATTGTTGGAGTCACTGAGCTGCAAAATCAGCAAACAGCTCTAGCAGACCGCTTTAAGGTGATTTTAGATGCCATAGATCAGCGAGGTGGAGAGACAGAATCTTATCGTACATATATCGCTGCCGTTAGTGGTATCGAAATTGATGTGACCGATACTCAAGGGTTAATGGTTCGGCTCCTAGCGTGGGCGCAGTCAGAAGAAGGGGGTTTACGCTGGGCCAGAAGTCTAGGAATCTTTGTGGGTATTGTCTCTGTTTCTGGGGTAGTGTCTTGGTTTGGTGGAAATGCGCTCGATGCATTGTTCCTCAAGACTTCGTTTGCCTCTGAGTTATTCGAGGGCTTTATCGTCAAGACCTTCCGCCGAGGAACTCTAGTGATGGGAGTTCTGCTCGGCTTAACTGCCCTAGGAGTAAGCCTTGGGCCTCTTCTGGCTCTTATTGGGGGTGCAAGTTTCATCCTTGCCTTCGCCCTGCAAAGCAACCTGAGTAACTTGGCCAGTGGTTTGATGCTGATGTTCTATAGACCCTTTGATGTGGGAGATGAAGTGAAGGTTGCTGGGATGTGGGCTATAGTTGATTCCATTAGCTTGGCGAACACAACGTTCAAAAGTTGGAATGGTGAACTGGTTGCTGTTCCCAATAGTACGGTTTGGAACGATAACATCTATAACCTCACCCATGCCGATGTCCGGAAAGTTAAGCATACGCTTCGTCTCAATGTGAATGAGGATCTGCCTCGTGTTAAAGAGCTATTGGTTGAGGTCATGAAATCCCATCCCAAAGTCCTGCAAGACAAACCGATTGGGACGTATGTCTATTGGTATCAAGAGGATCATATTCCCATTAGTGCAGCCTGCTGGGCAACAAAGGAAGATTACTGGTATGTTTGGGAAGAAACCTTGATCATGATTCAGGAACGATTCAAACAAGAAGGGATTAGTGTGGCAATTCCGACACAGGTGGAAATTGGATATGAGTTTCTCCAAAAACATAATGGCAATATGCCTTCCTCTCTGGGTGAGTCTCAGATGCCTTCATCTCTCCCTGA
Source organism: Roseofilum sp. (assembly GCF_982964205.1). Lineage (NCBI taxonomy): Bacteria > Bacillati > Cyanobacteriota > Cyanophyceae > Desertifilales > Desertifilaceae > Roseofilum > Roseofilum sp. The sequence continues at coordinate 7,842 of NZ_CEZBFX010000042.1, forward strand.
TGCCACGGCCAGTTTTGCTAAAAATAGCTAAGTAGGGTTGTGTAGGTGGGGGACAATAATGCCCCCCTACAGCCTTTTAATTGGCTTTTAAGAGGTTGGGCTTCCAAAATCCCCACACAAAGGTGAGTAGAATTAGAGAGATCATCAGCCATTCTGGAGGCACAATATCGGGAGTAATGACCTTAGCTAGGAGTCTTAATCCCACAAAGGCGACGGTAATATATCCAGCATCTTCAAGATTTTCAAACTCATCTAACCAACGGATAAATAGGTTCGCGAGAAAGCGTAGAGCTACAATTCCTAAAATTCCTCCCATCAAAACTAACACAATTTCATCGGTAATGGCGATCGCCGTGGTCACACTGTCTAAAGAAAAGGCCAAATCAGTCACCGCAATGAGGGGAACAGCTTGCCACAGAGACTGGAATTTTGGCCCGTGGTGAGGACGATCGGCTTCCTCTTCGTCTGAGGTAAAATAGTTAAAAACTAACCAGAGCAGATACACGGCTCCTAAAAATTCAAATTGCCAGAAGCGAATCACCCAAGTTGCTGTTAAAATGAGTATAATCCGCAGAATAAATGCAGCAGCCAAGCCAAAATTGAGGGCTTGTTGTTGATGTTTCTGGCTCTCTAATCCCTTAGAAATTGAAGCCAAGGCAACAGCATTATCGGCTGAAAGTACGGCTTCTAGCGCCACTAAAATGATGATTAGAAATAGGGTGTCTAACCCAAAGTGGTGCGAAAAATCTAAGATAACGTCTAGCATTAATGGAGTCTCAAATTTGAATTAAACGACCAATAAAAACCCTATTTCAAGGAAACAGGGGGAAGCACAGTTGAATTAGAATCAGCGCGAAAAGTGTTGCCGCTGATTCGACCATCTTATTCTTACGAATTTAAGAGAAAGAGTGATGGAAAAAGCTTGTTTTTTCCTGTTTTGATTATACCAGAAATCCGTTGATTTTGCACAGAACTGATTACCTATGCTTGAGCAAATTTTATCTTCATCCTTGTGGACTCAATTTCGGGCGGCTTATCCTACGGCGAGCCTCATTTCAGAGCTACTTCATATTCACGATCGCCAGTATATTGTCCGGGTGCAAATCCAATGCGGGAACTTAGTCTTAGCAACGGGTTTATCAGCCGATCGCCAAATCGAAAAAGCAGAAGATCGAGCCAGAGAACGGGCGATCGCCCTTTTATATTCCTATTCCTCTCCACCCACTCCCACGCCCATTGCGGTACAACCGACTCCAGTGGAACCGACTCCAGTGGAACCGACTCTAGTGGAACCGACTCTAGTGGAACCGACTCCAGTGGAACCGACTCCAGTGGAAACAACTTCAGTGGAACCCACTCCAGTGGAACCCATTGCAGCACCTCAACCGAGTCCCCCAAAACCCACTCCTTCAAAAGTTGAAGTAAAAGCGCCCGAACCGGAACCCGAACCGGAAACCTGGTCACCCATTCCTCCCCTAGGAGAGAATACAGAAGATTACACCGATCAACCCCTACCTCCTCCACCTGCACCAGAACCCGAACCCTTACCTGAACTAGAAGAAGAATTTGACTTCACTGACATTAGCCTCAAAATCGATATGGAACTCAAGCATATTGGATGGAACAGTAAGCGAGAGAGCGAATATCTCAAACGTATCTATGGCAAAAACAAACGCATGATTCTGGGCGATCGGGAAATGAAAGAATTTCTAGAATATCTACAAACCTATGCCCAAACCGATGTCGAACTGAAAAAAGTCGGGTGGAGCGCTCAACAAGGAAAAGACTATCTGAAGAGCCAATATCCAGATAGTCAAGGTTCCCGTTTGATGTTGACCTGTAGTCAAATGAAAGAATTTCTCGATTACCTGCAACAAACTGCTTCATCTAATGAAGAGTTCTTTTAGAGATTAGATGGAGAGGAATGGGGCGATAGGCAGATAAGCTATTGCCTATTGTCCATTCCCCATTCTCTATTCCCTAATTAACCACACTGATGGGTTGACTAGCAGAAGGACGGCGATTAATCACTTGATCGATTAACCCGTATTCCATTGCCTCATTGGAGGACATAAAGAAATCACGTTCTGTATCTTCTTGAATACGCTCTAAGGGTTGGCTGGTATGACTGGCTAATAATTCATTCAACCGTTGCTTATGGTAGAGGATTTCCTTGGCTTGGATCTCGATATCCGTTGCTTGGCCTTGCGCTCCTCCTAGGGGTTGGTGAATCATAATCCGAGAATGGGGTAAGCTCATTCGCTTGCCTTTCATCCCTGCACTGAGGAGAAAAGCTCCCATACTAGCAGCCAAGCCTACACAAATGGTAGACACATCCGGCCGAATTTGATTCATGGTGTCAAAAATCCCCATACCCGCCGTGACCGATCCTCCCGGTGAGTTAATGTAGAGATAGATATCTTTCTCTGGCTCTTCAGCATCCAAAAATAGGAGCTGGGCTACCACTAAGTTCGCCACATCTGCATCGATCGCCTGTCCGAGAAATACGATTCTTTCCCGTAACAGTCGGGAATAGATATCAAAAGCCCGTTCACCACGTCCAGATTGTTCAATGACGGTCGGAATCATCCTGTTCTACCCTATTTTCGTAAAGTTTTATTAATTCTGACACTTTTCTGCGAACAATGACAGTGGTAATGATCGCACCTAGGGAATGGGGAGATGGGAAGAATTCGTTGATGCGGAGACCTGGAGGACGGTGATTACTTAATTGCCCATGATCCCATAATTGCTGAGTTAAAATGGGCAAGTGCGATCGCCGAGCAAAGATCGTAAATCATTTTAGGGCATAACCTCTACTAGCGCCATTTGTCTTAACTTTCCTTTTATCCTCCAAGATTAAAAAACTACCATGGCCGCATTTTTCCCTCGCCTATCTTCAGGCTCAACCCTTCTAGTCCTTAGCCTTTGTCCTTGGCTCAGTGTTTTCTGGTCTGTCAAAGGAGCAGCCCAACCCGCTCCGATTATAGCGGCTCCTGATGGGACAAGAACGCAAGTGCAGGCGATCGGTAACCAATACCAAATTACCGGCGGTCAGGTCTCTTCAGATGGAGCCAACCTCTTTCATAGCTTTACCCAATTTGGACTCTCTCCAGGACAAATTGCTAACTTCCTGGCCAACCCCAACCTGCAAAATATCCTCGGTCGTATTAATGGTGGAGATCCTTCAGTTATCAACGGATTACTACAAGTGAGTGGGGGAAATCCGAACCTCTATCTGGTTAACCCCGCCGGTATTGTCTTTGGCTCCAACGCCAGTCTCAACGTCCCGGCTGCTTTTCATGCCAGCACCGCCACCGCCCTTGGATTTGATGGACTGAATGGAGAGACCAATTGGTTTCAAGTCTTGGGATCGAATGACTATAACGCACTGATAGGTCAACCCACGACTTTTGAGTTTCAGACTGCCAATCCTGGTGTAATTGTTAACTTAGGAAACTTAGAAGTTGCAGCCGGCGAGAGCTTAACCCTGATGGGAGGAACAGCACTCAATACCGGAACTCTTACCGCTCCTGGAGGAAGCCTTACTGTTACAGCTATTCCAGGAGCGCAACGGGTAAAGATTTCTCAGCCCGGTCATTTGTTGAGCTTAGATTTACCCCTGAGTCCTAATCCTAGTCCATTCATTGCTCCCAATTTAGCTACCTTACTCTCCAACTCAGGAATCGATCACGCTTCTCAACTGCACATTAACCATCAGGGACAGGTGATTTTAACGGGTTCAGGAATGATTGTACCTGAAACACCAGGAGTGGCGATCGCCTCTGGAACGCTGGATGTTTCCACCTCCAATCCCAATAGTCTCCCCAGCACCCTGAGCATTTTTGGTCAACACGTCGGTCTTATCAACGCGCATCTCAACGCTTCAAGTCCTTCTCAAGGGGGAACCATCCGCATTGGGGGAGGATTTCAAGGACAAGGAGACCAACCCAACGCTACCCATACCCTTATTGATAGCAAAACCCTGATTCAGTCCAATAGCACCCATCAGGGAAACGGTGGTGAAATCATTATTTGGTCAGATGAAGTTACCCAATTTTACGGCACAGTAGAAGCCACTGGAGGACCGATTTGGGGAAATGGTGGATTTGTCGAAATTTCTGGTAAAGATGCCCTAGTCTTTCAAGGAAACGTCGATCTGAGCGCTGTCAATGGAGAGCAGGGAACACTTCTACTTGACCCCAAAAATATCACTATTTCTAACGATTCTTCCCAACCGAATGATATTGAACCAGAATTACCCATTATTCAGTTTGACCTCCTTCCGAATGAAGATATTACGATCAATGCTGGGGTCTTAGAGCAACAAAATGGCAATATAGAACTACAAGCGACCAACAATATTACCATCGCTAGTGGAGTTTCTCTTGATTTTGTCCAAGGGGGATCGATTACGTTTATTGCTGATGCGGATACAGATAACCAAGGTTCATTTATTATGGACTCCTCCGCTACTCTGACTGCTCCGGGTCGAGAGATCAATATTTCTGGAGCCAGCATTAGCATCGGAAACTTAAATACTAGCAATAATCAACCTGGGGGAAATATTTCTCTAACCGCTTCTTCGGGAAATATTACAACAGGCAATTTGGATGCCCACTCTCATCAAGGAGGGGGCAATATTTCCTTAACTGCTTCTGGGGGAAATATTACGACAGGAAATGTGAATACATTCACTAAAATAGGTAATGGGGGTACGATTGAACTGAGTACAAGTCAAGGCAATATAACAACAGGAGAACTAAACTCAAGGGTCAGTCAGGGAGGTGGAAATGGTGGAGAGATTCAGCTAACTATTGCAGAAAGTGGGAATATTACCACCAGTGGTCTGAATATTTCGAGCACACAAAATGGGAAGTCAGGAAATATTATCTTTGAAACGCAACAAGGGGACATTACTGTTGATGGTGTTACTGATGCGAGTACCCACAATGGAGATGCAGGAAATATTATCTTTGAAACGCAACAAGGGAACATTACCGTTAATGATCTTACCGTTTCGAGGACACAAAATGGGAAATCAGGCAATATTACCTTTGAAACTCAACAAGGAAATATTACAGCACGAGATGTTAACTCAAGCACTCAAAATGGGGATGCGGGTGATATTACACTGAGGATTATATCGGGAAATGGGGCGATCGCCCATGGAAGCTTAGATGCGAGTGCCAACAACGGCACACCTGGCAGCGTGATTGTTGAACCAACACCGAGTCCATTTCCTACTCCCTCTCCCACACCGAGTCCGGTTCCCATTCCCAATCCTACTCCTACTCCCTCTCCCACACCGAGTCCGGTTCCCATTCCCAATCCTACTCCTACTCCCTCTCCCACACCGAGTCCGGTTCCCATTCCCAACCCTACTCCTTCTCCCACACCGAATCCGAGTCCAGTTCCCATTCCCAATCCTACTCCCTCGCCAATACCGAATCCGAGTCCAGTTCCCACTCCCAATCCTACTCCCTCGCCAATACCGAGTCCGAGTCCGTCTCCCACTCCAGTTCCTTTGCCTATTCCCAATCCCATACCCACACCTGAGCAAAGTCCTATACCTGCACCAACACCAGAAGCGAGTCAAACACCAACTCCTACTCCAACGTCCACAGCTAGCAATCAAGGTTCGTCAGAGGATAATTCTAATGCCAATACTCTATCGCCAAAATCACAAACACCAACCCCCTCTAATGCCGTAGAGACTAACCCTTCAGAATCCATAGAATCAGAGACTCACAATACAAGTTCTTTAGAAGATTCTGAAGTTGAAATTGCTAAAGTCTTTGATTTTACGGCTGGCTTTGAACTATCTAAGTTCCCTAGCCCTCCAGAAGCAGAAATTGGAACCTTTCTTAATCTCGATCCTAATATCTCCCAATTAAATCCTGTTTTACATTCGCCTACTGTGCATTCAGTAGAAACATCAGAAATTTCATCTTTGAGTCTTCAAAATCATATTGACGGCAGTGCCAACACCCCCATTTCCTATGTAAGTGCCGATCGAGAATCAGATGAAAAGAAAGAACAAATAAGGGTTGTGAACCTGGGTAATTTAATGTCTCCACAAGAATTTAATGTGGTAATTCAGGAGCGAGAGAAACAATTGAGTAATGAGTATGTTAATTATTTCAATTTAGATTTGCAAGGAGTTCAATATCATGCGGTTCGAGAGAGTCAAGAGATCTTGGAACGTATGGAGCAGCAGACAGGAGTCAGAAGTGCAATTATCTATGTAGGTTTTTATGTGCCAGAGGTGATTAACGCTCAGAATAAAGCAGAGATTACTGAGAAGACTGAGCCAGAAGCGCAATATCTAGAATTGATGATGATAACGCCGGAAGGTAAACCTTTTCGCAAAATTATTGCAGGGGCAACAGAGGCACAGGTATTAGAGCAAGTTAGGGAGTTAACGTTAGAAATCACTAATCCCCGCAGACGATATACGACCAGTTATTTAAGTTCGTCTGAGCAACTCTATGATTGGATTATTCGCCCGCTAGAAGAGGAACTGAACAGGCAACAGATCGAGAATTTAGGATTTGTTTTAACCGCAGGCTTGCGATCGCTGCCCATGGCTGCTCTCTATGATGGCAATCAGTTCTTAATCGAACAGTACAGTCTGGCAATTATGCCTAATCTAACTTTAACAAATACAAATTTGTCTAAGTTTGAGGGCACTCAAGTATTAGCTATGGGTGCATCCGAATTTACTGAACTTGCTCCCTTACCGGCTGTACCGATAGAGATTAACACCATTGTCAATACTTGGAGAGGGAATGAATTTCTCAATCAAGGATTTACACTCAATAACTTGATCGACAGTCGCGAGCAAGAAAAGTATAGTATTGTTCACTTGGCAACCCATGGTGAATTTCGCCCAGGGAGTCCAGAAAATTCCTATATTCAATTGTGGGATAGTCAACTCAAACTCAATCAGCTCGATCAACTCAACTTAAAAAATCCCTTGGTTGAACTTTTAGTCTTAAGTGCTTGTCGCACAGCATTAGGGAATCCGGATGCAGAATTAGGGTTTACCGGATTAGCCGTTCAAGCAGGCGTGAAAACAGCCTTGGGCAGTTTATGGTATGTCAGTGATGAAGGAACTTTGGGATTAATGAGTGAATTTTATGCTCACCTCAAACACTCGGATATCAAGGCGCAAGCGTTGCAAAAAAGTCAACAGGAAATGATTCAAGGATTGGTTAAAATTAAAGAAGGACAGTTGATTGTTCCTAGCTTAGAACAGCCCATTCCTTTGCCAGATAGTCTCAAAAATATGGATGATGAAGTTCTAAGCCATCCTTATTTTTGGTCTGGGTTTACCTTGGTTGGTTCACCTTGGTAATCTCAATTCATTATTAAACAATTAACCGATCTAAAACTGACGTTACACTAGATCTTAAGAGAAAGCTTCAAGGTGAACAAAGATGACTTATATGTGTGAGTTGGGTGCAGGGCATCGAATCTACTTGGATAATCCAGGGATGCAAACTGTAGTCACGGCGATCGCCAGTAGTCCAGGACAACAACAGCAATCGAGCAATTCTTGGGAAACCGGCACTTGGAGTAGTGCTCCAGAAGTGTTTGCTACTGGGGGTGGAGTGGTGGTTAAGATAAAAACCTCTGGAGGCGATCGCCTCATTCAAGTTCAAGGAACCCAAATGAGTATGCTCAGTTCAACCAATATTTCTGGACAGCAACAGGCGATCGCCTTGCAAACCGTTGACGCTATGCCCAATACCTTCCAAACCATGAAACCCATGGAACCCATGAAAACCATGGAACCTATGAAAATGGGCAATATGGAAATGAGCTTTGCCCCCATGGAAATGAAAATAGGCAATATGGAAATGAAAATGGGATCAACCTCCCCTTCTGCTTCTTCCTCGACAACTCCTCAACGGCGCTTTTGTAGTCAATGCGGTACAGCGATACAACCAGAAGATCGGTTTTGCTCCAGTTGTGGACATCGTTTGGGCTAAAGTGATGGGGGGATAGGGAAGATTGCCTCTTGTCTATTCCCTATTACCCAAATTATGAATTATTAATTAATTGTTAATTGGTATAGTGGGTTGTGTGATCCCCCATTAAAAAAAATCTCGTGAAAGCAATTACACTCCTTGGTTCCACCGGTTCGATAGGTACTCAAACCCTTGATATTGTCGCAGAACATCCCGATCGGTTCCGCATTGTTGGATTGGCAGCCGGCAATAATATCACCTTACTTGCCCAACAAATTAAGCAATTTCGCCCAGAAATTGTTGCGATTCACAATCCTGATAAACTACCTGAATTAAAGGCCGCGATCGCCTCTATTGATCCCCAACCTATTTTACTCGCTGGAGAAACGGGGGTAGTTGAAGTCGCTGGTTATGGTGATTCCGAAAGTGTAGTCACCGGAATTGTCGGTTGTGCTGGACTTCTCCCTACCCTAGCAGCGATTAAAGCAGGTAAAGATATTGCCTTAGCCAATAAAGAAACCCTGATTGCTGGCGGGCCAGTTGTATTACCCTTGGTAGAAGAACATGGAGTGAAATTACTCCCCGCAGATTCCGAACATTCAGCAATTTTTCAATGTTTGCAAGGTGTTCCTGAAGGAGGCTTGCGTAAGATTATTTTAACTGCTTCTGGGGGAGCATTCCGAGATTGGCCCGTAGAAAAGTTAGCTCAAGCTAAGGTCAGTGATGCCCTGAAACACCCCAATTGGTCAATGGGGCGCAAGATTACCATTGATTCAGCAACCTTGATGAACAAGGGGCTAGAAGTAATTGAAGCCCATTTCTTGTTTGGTATGGATTACGATAATATCGAGATTGTGATTCATCCCCAAAGTATCATTCATTCCTTAATTGAGGTTCAGGATACTTCAGTTTTAGCGCAATTGGGATGGCCAGATATGCGCTTACCTCTGCTCTATGCCCTATCTTGGCCAGAGCGAATTTATACAGATTGGGAAACCTTAGATTTAGTTAAAGTAGGTAATTTAACCTTTAGAAACCCAGATCACAATAAATATCCTTGTATGCAATTAGCCTATGCTGTGGGTAGAGCTGGGGGATCGATGCCTGCGGTGTTAAATGCAGCCAACGAGCAAGCAGTCGCTTTATTTTTAGATGAGAAAATTGGCTTTTTAGAGATTCCCAAGGTGATTGAACAAGTGTGCGATCGCCACCAATCCCAGAATACCTCCCATCCTTCTCTAGATGACATTCTAGAGGCAGATCAATGGGCCAGACAAATGGTCTTAGAAGTCGCAGATGGAGTAAAAAGTACTCCTTTAGTGATGCGTTAAGTCGCAAATAAGGATTGCTACTCTTTCTTGATGAAGTTGCACTTAACAAGGGGCCTCCGGCCCCTTGTCTTTCCTAACTGACGTTAATTAACTGCTCTGGATTAGAAGCCCTACCTCAGTATTTTGGAAAGAGTTCTATAGAAATATATTCTAAAGCTTGAGGAGTTGTCTTCTTATAAAAATCAAGAGTTGGTCAAGAATCCGGGGAAAAGTTCAAAGATTAGGAATTCTTCAAAGTATAACTGCTGGAATCTTAACTATATCGACAGCTATTTTTACCGCCCTTCCGAGTTATAGCGCGGAAAGAATTGTGTTAAGTTATGGCTCCTTGGAATTATATAGCCTTTATCGAATTAGTGAGGTACATTAGAAGAGAGGAGTAAAAAACTGGTCAATGAAAGCATACTTTTTATTGTACCTCATCTATTTGAGAAACGCTATATTTATCGGTTAGAGATCTAGAAGCCTTTGCTGAAGATGATAGAGTAAGCAACCAACTCGGTTTTTATCTTAAATTTCTCAGTCCAGAGGGGCAAGAAGATTTTCGGCAAGTTTTGACCTCTCCCCTAGAGGCAGAAGCCGCTTTAGAAGAAGGATTACCCGGAGAGATTAAAGTTAGCCCGCTTTCCATGTCCAAGTTTTTCTCTTCTCCCATGGGTAGAGGAATGATTACTGATTTAGGAAAAATATTACAAACCGACTCCCGATTTAATGGTGGCTCGTCTATCCGTTCAGCTTTAGTCTTATCGGCTGCCGATCCAGAGGGAAGGATTTCAGAAAAAAACAAAATTTCTGAGTTTCTGTTAGTTTGCGATCTCTCAACATCATGCCCTGACTAAGTTTTAGGATTGGACTTCGATTTTACTTTTCCCAGAGTGACAGAAGAGGAGTCTGTCTTGGTTTATCGCTCTGCCCAAGAACCCGTCGCCTGCTGAAATCTGTTGACGCTTTAGACGGTGAAGAGGTGATTCCTGGCTTTACCTTACCCGTGGCCGATCTATTCCAAAAACTTTCGTTTTAACAAGCAATCATTGCTCCAACCACACTTCATACAAATCGGGTCGTCGCTCCTTCGTTCGTTTGATCTGCTGCTCGTAGCGCCATTGGGCAATTCGACCATGATCCCCTGAGAGCAGGACATCAGGAACCCTCTGGCCGCGAAACTCAGCCGGTCGAGTATAGTGAGGATAATCTAACAATCCCGCCTCAAAACTCTCCGCCTTCAAAGACTCCTCCTTTCCCACCGTGTTCAAGTTTGCATCCCATTCATCGCCATTAATTTCTACTTGGCATCAAACTCATCACATAATGCTGTAATACTGGCTGTAAGGCATAAAATTTTTCCTCTTTTTGAATTAAATAACGCCGAGTTAAAGATTGTAAAGCATTTAGTAGGTCTGAGGAGGAGATGGATTGATGTTCTAGTAATCTTGCTAGGTTAACAGGTTTGCCCTCTCTCGCCAACAGAAATATGACTTCTTTTTCAGTTTCCGATAACCGATTAAACTGTTGAGCTAAATTATCTTTTAAATCTTCAGGTAGTATAATATTGTCCTCGACAAATAACTCACTGGGGCTGAATTCTAAATCTTCCATTAAAGTTGCCAATGTTTTTAACCATAAAGGGTTCCCTTGGTAGAGGGAAGTCAGCGATTGACTAATCTCAGAACTGGCAATCGCGCGATCGTTCAATATTTTTACAGCCACTTTGTAGTTTAACCCTGTCAGTCTAAGGCTGCGAACGGCATCGTATTTGCTTTTGTACTGGGCAACTTCTCTCGGTTGTTCCCAACCAATAAGCAACAAACAACTGTGATGAGATAATTCCTCAATTTGCTTAAAGAAAACTCCATAATCTTGCATTTCCGGTTTATATTCTCCTGCAAGCTTTCCAGGACAAAATAGATTTTGAACATCATCAAAAATCAATAAACAGCGATATTTTTGCAGATATTTACGCAGGGATGATCCCCTAGTTTCTTGAGGAGCTGACTGGATTTCTGGTTGCTGGCAAAGAAAATCGATTAGATTCGTTTCTAGTTGGGCAAGCGTTGGGCAATTTTCTAGAGTCCGCCACACCACATAGTCAAATTCATCTTTGATTTCTCGGATTATTTTTGTTGCCAGAGTTGTTTTACCAATGCCACTTATTCCTTCAATAGTAATCAGACGACATTTTTCTTGAAGAATCCATTTTTTCAGAGTTTTGAGTTCATCTGTGCGATCATAAAAAATCGGGAAATCTGGCATTTCACTCAAATCTTGATGCAGGTTTTCCGTTGCTTTGCTGCCAGGGTTTGTGGAATGATTTTGAGTATTGGGTATATTTGACTGGTGGTAGGCATCCCTACAAAAATTGTAATTACTAATCTGTGCAAAGTCTTTGGCGCAATTGGAAGATATAATAGAAACTTGTAATCTTCCCATTGTAGCTCGATAATTAGATTTATGGACATCTTCCCCCAACATTTCTGAGAGTATTTGCCATAATTTAGAACCTACATCCCTAACATGACCTTCAGAACAGCGAAATTTATCAGCTATTTCTTGGTATGTCTTACCTTGGACTGTTCCTCGAAGTACCGCTTCTTGCAAATCATCAAGGTGCTGATTTGTCTTAACCAATACCAACTCATCTGCGAGTTTTAACATTTCCTTAAGATTCATCCTCTCTCGCCCATGTCAGAGTAGCTCTGATTATATCCTACATTTTCCGATGATTGCTGACATTTAGTGATAGTTCCCAAATGGACTTCATTTTTTTCTCAGAAAAGTTCATACTAAATATTACATTTTCCTATTGCCTAACCCTCAATCAATCAAATACCATTTAAAAGTCAATCAACCTTAAAAGCTCATGTCTCAAGTTATCTCTGTTAGTACAGAAACTCTTCAGCCAGGAAATTCTAATCTAACCCTGGACACCCAATCGGTTGATTCGGAACTGCCTTTTGGAGAAATTTCTCAAGGATTGTACAAGGAAATGTTTGAGCTATTCGATGGTGATACGAATCCAGGTTTTAATAAATATTGCACTTGTTGTGACTTCTGTTGTGACTGGTGCTGTGTTCATGGACACTTATCATAACTCAGTTTATGCGATTCATTATTTGTAACGGAGAATAAAGCATATGTACTATTTAAGTAAATACAATCATTTATTTGAGACAAGAACAGCCACTGGAAAGCCAGTCAGGTTATTGAGCAATCTGTTTTTGGGCGCATCGACTCAAGTTAATGAAAACATTTATACAGTTTTTCAGGCAGGAGAAAAAACCAGAACAATCGATGAGAACGTTTTAAGTGCAGATATTTTACATTATTTTATAGATAGGGGATATCTTTGGACTGAAGCCACCTCAGAAGAAGTAATGATTGAAACGGCATTTAAACAATCATTCAATAGAGATGGAATGTCTGAAAATTTGCAAAGCAGTCATTATGGTTTTATAACTTCTATGAACTGTAATTTAGATTGTCCCTACTGCTTTCAAAAAAACAAGTCAGATTCAGGTTCAACTTTAACCTCAAAACAAGTAGATCTAGCCTTTAATGTGATTGCCAATCATCAAGAAAAAGTCCAGGATTTCATAAAAAACAAGAGGTTTCCAAAAATTACAATCACTGGAGGTGAACCATTATTACGGAATAAAGCGAACTTACAAGTTCTGGAATACTTACTTGAACGTCTAGGTGCTTTACAATGGAAATATAATATTATTACTAATGGAACAGAATTAACTCAGTTTGTGGAAACTCGTTCTTTAGACGAAAATTGTCGGCACATCCAAGTGACTTTAGATGGATCTGCTGAAATTCACGATCGACGGCGTTGCTTTCGTAATGGTACGCCTTCATTTAAGAAAATTTGTTCGGGAATTGACGCAGCTTTGTCAGCTAACTGGCCAATCGTTTTACGGGTTAATTTAGATATAAACAATGTAAACTATATGTCTGAGTTGGCTAAGTTCATTCAAACGCAAGGCTGGTGCAATCATCCAAACTTTCATGCTTATTTATCTCCCGTCACGAATCATAATAATTTAGATGATTATCCTGAAAATAATGAAGCAAGTTTACTGGTTGAATTGCTGTGTCTCATTAGAGGAAATCCAGAAATCAGAGATGTTTTTGATATCCGTCACTTTTTGGGTTTTAGTTATGTAGAAGACATGGTGAATAAGAAACCCCGTTTTCCTAATTATTATCGCTGTGAAGATGTGAGAAAAATGTACATCTTTGATTCCAAAGGGGATATTTATAGCTGTCTTGAGGCAGTTGGTAATCCGTTGTTTCGTATTGGAACCTACGATCCAAACTTTGAATTGAATCATTCATCAATAGCTCAATGGACAGAACGAAACGTTATGACTTTAGACAACTGTCGTAACTGCAAAATCTGCTTCATCTGTGCTGGTGGTTGTGCTTTTGAGGGATTTAACTACCCAGAAAAAATTCATTGTATGCCTTTCCTGGAAGAAATAGATATTGCCTGGGAACACTACGTTAAAACTAAGCCAGAATTATTTACTGGTAGTGCTTCGTGATGTCATGAGGAGCGATGGCTCTTTTTCCTTCCTCCCCTCTGGCAGAGCTATAGTTAATTCGATTAACCATAAGCATAATTGTAGTTCAATGAAACCCCGACAAGATTAGGCGCAGAGGAAGGGGGGTTGGAGATGAGGGCAACCGTTGATAACCCATTGAAAAATGTGACATAACTTTCAAATTTTTCCTTGCTCCAACCACGCTTCATACAAATCGGGTCGTCGCTCCTTCGTTCGTTTGATCTGCTGCTCGTAGCGCCATTGGGCAATTCGACCATGATCCCCTGAGAGCAGGACATCAGGAACCCTCTGGCCGCGAAACTCAGCCGGTCGAGTATAGTGAGGATAATCTAACAATCCCGCCTCAAAACTCTCCGCCTTCAAAGACTCCTCCTTTCCCACTGTTCCCGGTAACAGCCGAATCACCCCATTAACGATCGCCAATGCCGGAATCTCGCCTCCTGTTAGCACAAAATCCCCCAAAGATACCTCACGAGTCACCAAACTTAACACCCGCTCATCTACCCCTTCATAATGGCCGCAAATAATCGCCAACTGGTCATACTTCCTCGCCCAAGTTTTAAACAATTCCTGTTCTAGAGGCTCTCCCTGGGGAGTCATCAACAGCACCTCACGATGATTCCTCAGCGGTAAAGATTCCACCGCTGCAAAAATAGGTTCTGGCTTAATCACCATTCCTACCCCCCCCCCATAAGGTTCATCATCTACCTTATGGTGCTTATCAGTGGTAAAATCGCGGGGGTTGGTCAAATAAACCTGAGCAATGTTTTTGGCAAGAGCCTTGCCCAACAATCCTGAACTCAGGGGGGACGAGAAAAAATCAGGAAACAATGTAATGAGATCGAATCGCAAGAGTGACTCCTATTCAACTGAACTAGCATCACAGAGAGCGGATTTCCCTGTGATTAGATTATCTATTGGCCATTAAGCTATAGCATAGAAGATACCTGAAATCCCAGAGGTTGAAGGTCTTCAGGGTTGAATGGCTCAACCCATTGCTAGTCCCTTGTTGACCGTTTCAGAAGAGAATCCTTTTTTAAAATGTCTCTTCTAATCCCCATAAGTCACCATGATGTGTAAAGTCAGTTCCATGTTAAAGTTTCAATCCCAACCCCAATCGCCACAGGCTCCTCGATCGACCAAAACCTCAATCATGATCATTGGCGGTGCAGAGGACAAAATTCATGGTCGAGAAATTCTGCAAACCTTTTTTAACCGCTCTGGGGGGAAAGAGTCCAAACTAGGGATTATCCCCTCAGCCTCTCGCGAACCCTTATTGGTGGGCGATCGCTACCGCACCATTTTTACAGATATGGGTGCTAAAGATATCATGGTCTTTGACATTCGAGACCGGGAAAGTGCCAGTGCCTCCCAATGGCAAACGTTCCTCGAAGAGTGTACCGGAGTCTTCATGACTGGAGGAGATCAACTGCGGTTATGTGGACTTCTGGCCGATACTCCAGTGATGGAAACCGTGCGTAAAAAGGCCCAAGCCGGTCAAATTACCCTAGCTGGAACAAGCGCTGGGGCCGCTGTTATGGGAGAATATATGATTGCTGGTGGTGGCAGTGGTGAATCCCCCAATCGTTCCCTGGTTGATGTAACGACGGGGTTGGCGATCGTGCCCGAACTGCTCGTCGATCAACATTTCCATAACCGTAATCGTATGGCTCGACTAATCAGTGCCATATCTGCTTACTCAGACCGTATCGGCATCGGTATAGACGAAGATACCTGCGCGATCGTTGAAGGGGATGGACTCTTATCTGTCATTGGCAAAGGCACCGTCACCATCGTCGATCCTGGAAATCTCCTCTTCAACAATGAACACATCGTTGGTGCAACCGATCCCCTAAGTATCTGCAACCTCAAGGTTCATATCCTTTGCCATGGAGGACACTACAATATGCACTCAAGAGAAATCATTATCGATCCCGGCCAAACCGGAAACTGACCAATGTCGAGTTAAATCCCAAGAACTGTCCAATGTGAACAGTTTCTCATCCACTTTACCCTTCATGCTTACCAGAGGGTGGAATCAGGATGTCAAAATCGTTAACTAACAACCTGTATCAACCTATCTGCCATAGCAGCTTGCCGTCCTTAGCATCCCTAGCATTGCGCGATCCATCTGCCCCATGAAAATCCTCAGAACCCTAACCTTACGTGGCCCAAATTACTGGAGTATTCGCCGAACCAAATTGGTGATCCTACGCCTAAACTTAGAAGATCTAGCCGAAAGACCCTCGAATACAATTCCCGGTTTCTATGAAGGTCTCACCCAAGCTTTACCCAGTTTAGTTGAACACTATTGTGCCCCAGGATATCGGGGAGGATTCCTACAAAGAGTTCAAGAAGGCACATACATGGGCCATATTGTTGAGCATGTTGCCCTAGAACTGCAAACCCTGGCCGGAATGAGCGTTGGCTTTGGTCGAACTCGTGAAACTGCTGATTCAGGTGTGTATCAAGTCGTCTTTGCATACTTGGATGAAAAAGCAGGTCGATATGCAGGGAGAGCGGCTGTCCGACTGTGCCAAAGCATTGTCGAGACGGGCAGTTATCCCCTCTCGGAATTAGAACAAGATTTACAAGACTTACGAGAACTTTGGGCAGATGCAGCCCTGGGTCCCTCTACCGATGTTTTAGTCAAAGAAGCCACAGCCCGTGATATCCCTTGGATGCAACTGAGTGCCCGATTTATGATCCAATTGGGCTATGGGGTATACCAAAAACGAATTCAAGCCACCCTCAGTAATAGAACTGGCATTCTGGGTGTAGAACTGGCCTGTGACAAAGAAGGAACTAAAAAGATTCTTCGGGATTCGGGTATTCCCGTTCCTAGAGGGACTGTAATTGAATACCTTGATGAACTCGAAGATGCTATTGATGAAGTCGGCGGCTATCCTCTTGTTATTAAACCCCTTGATGGTAACCATGGCCGCGGAATTACCATCAATGTCAAATCGTTTGAGGAAGCAGAATTAGCCTACGATGATGCCAGTTCTGCATCTAAAACCCGTCGAGTCATTGTAGAACGCTATTATGAAGGCAACGATCATCGAGTTCTCGCGATCAATGGTAAAGTGATCGCGGTTGCTGAACGAGTGCCAGCCCATGTGGTTGGAGATGGAAAATCTACCATTGCTGAGTTAATTGAAGAAACGAACCGTGACCCCAGGCGAGGACAAGGGCATGACAATGTTCTGACTCGAATTGAAATAGACCGAAATAGTATGAACTTGCTAGATCGGCAAGGCTATACCCTCGATAGTGTGCCCAAAAAAGATGAAAGGTGTATGCTTCGGGCAACGGCTAACCTGAGTACGGGGGGGATTGCTATTGACCGAACGGATGAAATGCATCCCGAAAATATTTGGTTAGCTGAACGGGTGGTGAAAACTATTGGCTTGGATATTGCCGGAATTGATATCGTGACTTCTGATATTAGCCGCCCTTTGCGAGAAACGGATGGTGTGATTGTAGAAGTTAATGCAGCTCCTGGCTTTAGGATGCACGCAGCTCCGAGTTATGGGCTTCCCCGGAATATTGCTGCACCAGTGATGGATATGCTGTTTCCTCCGGGCACGCCATCGCGCGTGCCTATTTTGGCGCTAACGGGGACTAATGGCAAAACAACAACCACTCGCCTCACAGCCCATATCATGAAACAAACGGGCAAAGTGGTCGGATATACGACTACAGATGGCACGTACATTGGGGATTATTTAGCAGAGCCAGGGGATAATACGGGGCCGCAAAGTGCCGAATTAATTCTAAAAGACCCGACGGTAGAAATTGCTGTGCTAGAAACAGCTCGCGGTGGCATTTTGCGTAGTGGATTGGCCTTTGATAGCTCGGATGTGGGCGTAGTCTTAAATGTGGCGGCTGACCATTTAGGACTAGGAGATATTAATACCATTGAACAAATGGCTCAAGTGAAAGCTGTGGTAGCCGAAACCGTTAAACCCGATGGTTATGCTGTTCTTAATGCTGACGATCCTCTGGTTTGTGCCATGGTAGAACGCTTAAAATGCAATATTGCCTATTTTTCTATGGAATCGGATAACCAGGTGGTTAAACGGCATACGGCTCAAGGGGGTATGGCGGCAATTTATGACAAGGGTGACTTACTGATCCTGAAAGGGGAATGGAAAATGAGGATTAGTAAAGCGGTAGATATTCCAATGACGATGAAGGGAATGGCTCCATTCATGATTGCGAATGCTTTAGCGGCAAGTTTAGCCGCGTTTGTCTATGGAGTGAGTCTTGAGAATATTCGAGCAGCGTTGGAGACGTTTGAGGCTTCATCGAGCCAAACCCCAGGACGGATGAATTTATTCGAGCTTGGTGATTATAGTGCTTTGATCGATTATGCCCATAATCCCCACAGTTATAAGGCGTTAGGGCAATTTGTGAAAAACTGGCCGGGAGAGCGCATAGGCGTGGTTGGCGGTCCTGGAGACCGCAGGGATGAGGATTTTATTACCCTTGGGGAGCTGTCGGTGGGTATTTTTGACCGGATTATTGTTAAAGAGGATGACGATACTCGCGGCCGGTCTCGCGGACATGCGGCTGAGTTAATCGCTAAGGGGATTGAAAAGTGCGATCGCCAATGTCAGTATGAGGTAATTCTCAATGAAACCGATGCCATTAATACAGCTTTAGATTCGGCTCCCAAGGAGAGCTTAGTTGTCATTTTGCCGGAGACAGTTTCACGGGCAATTCGCTTAATTGAGAGCCGCCTTCCGTCTAGAAATTAGGATTTTGGTGAGTCCGAAGGGTTGGCTTCTGAAGTGAAGTCAACCTCTGACTCTGACTCACTGTTCATTTCTGCTTTAAATCCACGAATGGTTTTGCCCATAGATCTACCCATTTCGGGGATTTTTTTAGGCCCAAAAATGAGCAGAGCAACCACAGCAATAATGCCAATTTCTGGTAATCCGAGACCAAACATAGGGGTTCCCTGAGCTATAGAGTGAAGGGTTGCTGCTGCCTACCCTAGGGAGAGGGTTTTGGCGAGATCAAGCAACCTGGTATACTGATATGCTTAAAGGTTAGCATCCTTTGGAAGTCCCTTGCTGATGTCTTGAATGGGTGAAGGTCTGGTTATGTCACGAGTGGTATTGAGAGAGCAACAACATCCCCTAATTCGGCAGTTGGCCGATACTCTAGAGCAGGTTTGGAAAACTTATCTAGAGCTGGAACCCTATGATTTGCCTGGAGAGTTAGGTTATGTGGAGGGACGACTAGAGGGGGAGAAGCTAACGATTGAAAATAAATGTTATCAAACGCCTCAGTTTCGGAAGATTCATCTGGAGTTGGCAAAGCTAGGCAAGGGTTTGGATATTCTCCATTGTGTGATGTTTCCGCGACCGAATTATAATTTGCCCATGTTTGGTTGCGATTTAGTGGCGGGCAAGGGACAGATTAGTGCGGCGATCGCCGATTTGTCTCCAGTGAATCCTAACCGCACCTTGCCAGAATCCTATTATCGAGCGCTGCAATCTTTACCTAAACCAGAATTTGCCCAATATCGACAGCTCCCCCCTTGGGCAGATATTTTTTCCGAGTTTTGTTTGTTTATTCGCCCGGAAAATGAAGCGGAAGAAGTTCATTTTGTCGAACGGGTAGAGGCGTTTATGAAAATTCATTGTGCCCAAGCTGCCGCCGCGCAACCAGTTTCAGCCGGAGAACAGAAGACTATTTTGGCCGGTCAACGCTATTACTGTACCCAACAACAACAAAATGATAAAACTCGCCGAGTTTTAGAAAAAGCGTTTGGCCGCGAATGGGCAGATAATTATATGAATAAAGTGCTATTTGATTACGTTGAAAGCCCGGAAGATTGTGTAGTTTAAATTGCTTTAAAAAGACTACAATGGGGACTTGAGATAGGCTTGGATTGCCTGAAGTTCAGTTTCTGTGGGAGCGCTACGGCGATGGACTTCCTTGAGGAATCGTAGGCTCTCCCAGAGTTCAAGACCTTGGTGGCGACACAGATAAGCAAGGCATACCGTAGGCGATCGCTCTATACCCGCAAAGCAATGGATATAAAGAGATTTTCCTTCTTCCAGGGTTTGGTGAACCAGCTTAACCGCTTCAGCTAAGTCTTCAGGTTTCAATGGTTCTTGATAGTGACTATCGGGCAAAGGATAGCACAGACACTGAAATTGGTTCTTAAATTCAGGTTGGATTGCACCTTCTGCCTCTGGACAGAGGGAGAGAATGGCTTCAATCTGTTCTTCTTGTAGACGGACATAATGGTTTTTATGGATTGGCAGGGGGCCGATCGCCAATTTTCCAGGTAAAACCCAATGACAACAAAATCGATCTTTACGGTTTGGAGGTTGCCCTGGGGACTTTTGAGTTAATTTCTTCCAGAATGAAATCACGATAGTCAGGAACGATTCAGATCATTACTATAATCAAGGGGAGGTAAGAAACCTCCGGAATTTCAGTTGTTAAGGCTGATGTAGTAATCGTCAACCACCAGAAGGTGTTGAGTGTTAAACTATATCTCCAATAGTATAGAGTTGAATTTTAAAAAAAGCATATATGGCTAAATTGATAATGGCAAAGGCGATCGCTCAAGAACCAAAACGATTAAGTCCCTTAAAAACAAAGCAGAGAAAAAACATATGGGTAAAATGGATACGATCTTCTGGGGCGATCGCCTTGGCTGCTTGTCTCACCTGGAGTAGCTTCCCCGCCCTCGTTTTAGCTCAAAGTCCAGTTGCCCCCGTCCCCACTTCCTTGCCCGTAGATGAAGGCTATACCCTTGGAGCAGGCGATCGGCTACAAGTTGATATATTTAACGTCCCTGAATATAGCGGCGAATTTTTGATTTTATCTGATGGCTCCCTCAATTTACCCCTTGTAGGTGCAGTGCAAGTGCAAGGCTTAACTTTTCCTCAAGCATCAGATAAAATAGCTACAGTTATGTCTCGCTATCTGCGGAACCCCATTGTTACCCTGAGCTTAATTAATGTCCGTCCTGTGAAAGTGGGGATAGCGGGAGAAGTCTATAGTCCTGGCGTATACTCCATGTCCTTAGATGGAAATGAAGAAGTTGCTCTGCCAACTGTTACCCGTGTGATTGATTTAGCTGGAGGAATTACTCAAGCAGCGGATATCCGAAGGATTCAAGTCCGTCGCTCTCGTCCCAGTCAACAAGATAGCGATCAGATCATTACGGTAGATTTGTGGAGGTTATTACAAACTGCCGATCTGAGTCAAGACCTCTTATTAAGAGATGGCGATAGGATCTTTATTCCTACGGCCGCAGATGTAGATTTACAAGAAAGTAGTATTTTAGCGAATGCCAGCTTTGCCGGTGCGGACTCAGGCCCCTTAAAAATTGCAGTCGTCGGTGAAGTAAATCGACCGGGCCCCTATACCATCAACAATAACTCAGAAGAGAATGATGTTACCGTGACTGCTGCCATTCAATCAGCCGGCGGTATCACAGAACAAGCTGATATTCGCAATATTCAAGTGCGCCGGTTAACCAAATCGGGAAAAGAGCAAATTGTTGATGTTGATTTGTGGAAACTGCTTCAAGAAGGTGATTTGCGCCAGGATATGCCTCTCCAAGAAGGGGATACTATTGTCATTGGCACAGCGACTGAATTAAGTCCAGATGAAGCCACGGAACTAGCTTCAACCAGCTTTTCCCCACAAGTAATTAACGTTAATATTGTCGGAGAAGTTATCAGACCGGGCAGGGTAGAAATACTCCCCAATACCCCCTTAGCCCAGGCTTTATTAGCGGCAGGAGGATTCAATAACAATGCCAGAGAACGTTCAGTGGAATTAATCCGCCTGAATCCCAATGGGACCGTCAGCAAGCGAGAAGTCTCCATTGACTTTAGCCGAGCGCTAGACGAAGGGAATAATCCAGCCTTGCGTAATAACGATACAATTGTTGTATCCCCATCCCGTGTAGCTGAATTGGGCAATGCTGTAAGTCCAGTCTTTAATGTCTTAGGAACCGTAGGCGGAATCTTTTCGATTCCCAGAACGGTGTATCGTTTATTTGATGATTTATTTTAATTGATAAAATCATGCTCCTCAGCCATCAGTTTTACTGTTACACTGCTGTCAATTGAGAGGTTTTGAATCCATGCAAGCTGGTACTCCCCCTAAATCTAATCAAAACGGCAATGGCCACAATGGTAATGGCCATAATGGCAATGGTCACAACGGATATAAGCCCTATCCCGTTGCCATTCCTGCTCTTCCCCAGGCATCGGAGACGGAGGAATTTGATCCGAAACAGTTGTTGGTCATTGCTCGTAGACGTTGGCTGGCGCTGGCTGGAGTGGCGATCGCTGTTACCGGAGCTATTTGGGGCTGGACGCTTACCCGCACCCCGGTTTATCAATCGAATTTCCGCATGTTGGTTGAGCCAATTTCAGAAGATGATAACTCTAAGGAATTATTACGATTAGGGTTGGGGCCGAGCTTTGATTATGCAACTCAAATTGAAGTGTTGCGATCGCCCACTCTTCTCGAACCCCTGGTGCGAGATATGCAACAAACCTATCCTGATATGACTTATGGGGAATTGGTCAGTAATTTGACGATTCAACAGGCGATCGGTGACCAAGATCGATACACCAAGATCTTAAATATCTCCTTCCAAGGAGACGATCCCCAAAAAATAAAAGATATTTTAGATACGTTGCTCCAGGGATATTCCCTGTATGGCATCCAACTGCGCCAATTGAGTATCCAACGAGTTGTGCAATTCGTAGAAGAACAACTCCCTGTCATCCGAGAGCAAGTTAACTCATACCAAGCAGAATTAGAAGCCTTCCGGGAACAACATAGCGTTATTGACCCAGAATTTAGAGGGAATGACATCTCTCGCTTACTTACTGACATTAACAAGCAGCAAAAAGACTCACAAGCCCAACTCGCAGAACTCCAATCCCTCTATGTCGTCTTGCAAAGACAATTAGGAGCTTCTCCAGAACAAGCCTTAGCGGGAGCAGCCCTTAGTGAATCCTCTCGATACCAACAACTGCTCAATCAACTACTAGAAATAGAAACCGAAATTGCCGAAGAATCTGTTCGTTTTCAACCAGATAGTCCAAATATCAAAGCCCTCTTAGAGCAACGGCAAAATCTGTTACCCCTAATTGACCGAGAAGCTCAACGGGTTGTTGGCGATCAAGCGATCCCTAGCAATGGCGGACAATTGACTCCTATTTCCGTGGGCCTGAGTACACAATTGGTAGACACAACCAATCAAATTCAGGTGCTACAAGTTCGCTTATCTGCCTTAGCACAAGT
This sequence comes from Roseofilum sp., assembly GCF_982964205.1. NCBI lineage: Bacteria > Bacillati > Cyanobacteriota > Cyanophyceae > Desertifilales > Desertifilaceae > Roseofilum > Roseofilum sp. The sequence continues at coordinate 31,017 of NZ_CEZBFX010000042.1, forward strand.
TGAAAATCGGCTGAAAGAAGAATTTTCAATTATTCCCGGTTTAGCAAGAGAATATACTGATATTCAACTGAAACTAGAAGTCGCAACTCAAAGTCTAGCCCGACTACTCGAAACTCGACAAACCCTACAATTAGAGGCAGCCCAAAAATCCGTATCTTGGGAAGTTCTTTCTGAACCGTTCCAACCTGGAGCGCCTATCTCTCCCAATATTCCCCGCAATTTAGTCTTAGGCCTGTTCGCAGGAACTTTAATGGGATTAGGTGCGGCCTTACTGGCTGAACAACTCGATAACGCCTTCCACTCCACCAACGACCTCAAAGATCTGACCGGTTTACCCCTATTGGGGATTATTCCCTTTAAGCGAGGCTTGAAACCCATTAGTGCCCCAGAAACGGTTAGGGCTAAAGTGGCGGCCGGTTCCGACCATGAACCTCCTCCAGAACAAGCGCCAAAACGTCCTCTTAATCTCAGTTTAGGCTCTAAGGGCACTTACTATAACTCGTCTCCCTTCTTAGAGTCTTTCCGTTCCTTATACACCAATATTCGCTTTCTCAGTTCGGATACTCCGATCCGTTCCCTGGTCATCAGCTCCTGTTTGCCCATGGAAGGGAAATCCACCGTATCGGTCAATTTAGCTCGGTCGGCCGCTGCCATGGGTCAACGGGTACTGCTCGTTGATGCAGACTTACGTCATCCTATTCTCCATACCCGCTTAGGGCTACCTAATTTGCGAGGCTTAAGCAATATTATTACCAGTGAAATTGACCCCCGTGACGTAATTCATGCCGTTGAAGATCATTTTTATATCCTCACATCAGGTCAAGTCCCCCCCGATCCGATCAAGCTATTGTCTTCTCGCAAAATGCAGCATCTGGTCGAACAATTCCAAACGGAATATGATTTAGTTATTTATGATACTCCTCCCAGCTTCGGCTTAGCGGACGGTAGTCTTCTCGCCAAGCGTTCAGATGGCATTCTGTTAGTCGTTGCCCTAGGAAAAACAGGACGTTCTGAACTGAACCAAGTCTTAGATAACCTCAAAATGTCCTATGTATCGGTGCTGGGCATTATTGCCAATGGTGTTAAAGGGTTTGGTTCGGGCGTAGATTATTATTATCGCAACTATATGCCCAACGAAGACCAAGTGATTTAAGATTGATTGAACTGGACAAGACATCAACCCTCAATAAACTTGTTGGTTGATGTTCGGGAAGGTTGGGCTTTAGAGAGATACCTAAAATTCTTTGAATTTCACTAGCCTTCCCCCATTGAGTTTCAGTTTCCATTCTGGATTAACTGTTAAAACCTCTCCATATTGTTGGGCAATGCGTTCTGGGGTAAAGTGAGTTTCGAGATAACGACGACCTTGACAACCCATAAACTCAGCTTGTTCGCGATTAGCCGCTAGTTCTCGAATAAACTGGGCCAATCCTTCAGAATCTCCATTGTCAAATGCTTTTCCAAAATTGACTTCTGATAACATTTGACGTAGATAGGAATGGGGTTCACAAATCGCAGCTACTGGGCGGCCAGCAGCTAGAATTCCATAGAGTTTACTGGGAGCAACTAAGCCTTCCATACCCGGACTAATGCTAACTAAAGATAGGTCACAGGCAGTCAGAGAGTAGGGTAAGCATTCTTTGTCTTGATAAGGCAAGAAAGTAATTTGATTTAAGCCCAAAATCCTGGCTTGCTCCTGACAGGCTTGATATTTAGCCCCATTACCAATAAATACAAATTTGATGGGTTCATCTTTGAGATGTTGCGCTGTAGCAATAATGGTATCTATATCATGGCAGCGTCCCATATTTCCTGAGTAGAGAACACAGAATTTTTTGACTAGATTATGTTGATGGGCAAACCAATTTTCTTCTTTAGGAATAGGAGTAATATGATGGGGGTCTGCCCAACTGTGAATCACGGCTACACGCTCGGTAATATCTGGACATTGTGCAAGTACTCGTTGCTTCATGCTTGGACTGAGAACAATCACTGATTTAGCTCTGCGCCAAACTAAACGATTAACGTGATTCCAAAGACGGACTAGTTTATGGGTTCTGGAAACTACTTTGAGTTCTACAGCTACATCTGGATAGAGATCATAGATGAGGCAAACATAGGGAACACCAAAACAGAGGTTAGCTACATACCCTAATAGGGGTAAGAAGGGTGGGGCAGTCGTTACTAATAAGACATCTCCGCGACTGGCTGTTTTTAGCAAGTGAAGTCCAGCCCGTAAACAGAAAATAATCCCATTGATCGCTTTTCCTCGGATGCGTTGTGATAAGATTCGGGTAGTACGCGATCGCCGAACGGACAAATGCTCATCTTCTTCTAACGTCGGGGCATCCTGTTGACCAAAGGCATATCCTGGCTGTCCAGTAAAAATATGAACTTTCATCCCCTGACGACCCAGTTGATGAGCTAGTTCTTCAATCAATTGACCCGTCGCTGCATAATCCGGGGGATAATACTGAGTTAATATGGACAACCTTGTTGAATAGGATGCCTTTTTACCATTTTGGCTCCTATTGATTACGCTGAGATTCTGAGTAAAAGAGCGATACAATTTAGAGTCCTCCTCAACAAGGATAAGGTTTAAATCTCTTTGCTTGGGTTACTTTATGTGGGCTATGGTAGACTTCACACTGTCTTTTCCCAATTCCAGTTAAAAGCGCTCGATTTAGGATAATTTATTTAATACAGGATGGCAACTGATTGCCGAGTTGTAGATGTTGGCAAATGAGAGTGGCAACAGCTTGGTTACCTTGTTCATTAAGGTGTACGCTATCCCGAAACAGGCCATCAATGGCTGATGGAGTTAAGGTAGACCAAGCTTCATAGACATCGATGACAGGAATACTTTGTGAGTTTAAAAGAGAAAAAAACTCTTGCTGGTAAGGTGGAGTTTTAGGTGTGGGAAGTAGATCAAAGCGGTTGGGAGTAAATAGCACTATGAGAGGAATATTTTGTGCGCGAATAAACCGAACCATTTCCTGAAAAAACGTCATATTTTCAGCAAACTGTTCTTGGGGTTTAAGTTGTAATCTAGGAATTTCTGAACTCGGTGTATTTAAGGGAATATAACCGGTAATTCTGGGCCAAGCATACCGACTCCAAGCTTCTGAAATCGCCAACGGAGGAGGGCGATCCGGAAAGTATATTGAACCGACAGTATCACTGGTACTTGTAGGTTGAACTAAATCATGGACTCCAATTTGCAAAATTACCACATCACTCTCAAAAAGACCAAATTTTTGCAAATATCCCCATTGATTCCCCAGTCCCCAAGATCCAGAGGAAGCATTAAGGACTTCCAAGGGATATCCAGATGTCTCTAGTTTTTCTTTAAGCTGTTCAGAAATAATTTCTGATTGATCGATAGGATTACCACCATTTAAAACAGAATCACCAACCATCAAAATTCTTAAGGTTTCTGGGGGCGTTTCCAGATCGATCGGATCGGAGCGTTGAGAATATTGATTATAAATGATAGTTTTACCAAACCGCCATAAGTGCTGATTGGGTTGAAAACGGTATCCTGTTTGACTATCTGCTTGCACAAGGGCTGGTTTTCCTAAGCCTAAACCCAACCTAAGAATCGTTTCAGTTATGAGAAAAACAGCTAAAATTGCCAGAGGAATTCGATAAGATTTTTTTAAGTTTAAGAGATGTAAAAAGTTCATAAAAAGTAAAGTTTATTATCGGATTGATTGAGTCCTCTGCATCAATCGATTTTATAGCTTATTTTTTGCATATCCAAATCACAGTACTATTAAATAGATTACCGAAAATAGGAAAGGGGGAAAACATTTTCTTTTCGACGGTAAGTCTATTTTTAAGTAAGGATTCTAAGTCCCGATAATCAAAACCTTTGTGGGCGCGATAGGAGGATTTTTGGGCATGGGATGAGGGGAAGCTTTTGCAATCCCAAAGAATAGCAGCCGAAAAGAGTTCCTGGGGCGTGTATCGCTCATACCCATACCCACCTTTTAGGTTCGCCAGATAGCGCCCCGTTTGTTTAACGAATAGGGAAGGACCAACTTCAATAGGAACGGAAATTACGATTTTGGCGTTGGGTTTACACAGGGGTAAAATGGTGTTGAGAATAGCCGAAGGATCGGGGACATGCTCTAAGGTTTCAGTGCAGAAAACCAGATCTAGACTTTGAGGAAGAATGAGGGTATTGGTTTCTGAGGGTAACCCTAATTTGAATCCAGGAATATCCCTTAAAGTTTCTTGAGAAGCGGCGATCATATCGGCAGAAATATCAATGCCAAAACCTGATTGAATAAATCCTTGCTCATAGGCCGATCTCAGTAACCATCCATCACCACAGCCGTAATCTAGGGCACAGGGGTACTTTTGATTTCCCAAAGCATTAAGAACAGCTTGAAAACGGGATTTATGGGCAACACGAGTGAGGGTATTTCCTTTTTCTAGAAGGCGTTCTGAATAGGACATAAACTAAGGTGAGTTAGGTTAGAGGAACTGGAGTGGGAGTGAGTTTTAAGTTTAAGTTAGTTTATCATAAGAGATACTATCAATCTGGTATCAAGTGATTCGCAAAGCAATAGCAGCATGAGACAAATTTACGGGCACTCAAGGTTAGTCTACATTAGAGTTAGGCGTTATTCCTGATTTTCTGGATAACCCATTGGGGTCAGTAGTAAGGTTTCGTTTCATAAGGACATATGATGAACCGATGTTTAGAGTCCGATCGCCTCCAACGGTAGAAGCAGCTAAAATCATCGTTAACTATAGCTTTAATATCCTCAATCTGGCTACTCTCTATGCCGCGATCCATCCCGAAAACCATCGTTCTGTTACCGTGATCCAACGGTTAGGAATGACCAATTTAGGATTATGCGATCGCTACTACAACTGCCAACTCCTGCTCTTTGCACTTCAGAAACCCTAAGCCTAACCTATTCCAGCACCATGTCTGAATCCATCACCGATCGCATCCAACCTCCTCTAGAACATATTCCCCCCCAATTCAACCCCCTCATCCTCAAAGGAGTACAACTGATTCTGCCCTTGTGGTTACGCACCCAATGTAAAATCAGCCAAATTAACACCCACAACACCGTTACCTTAGCCCAGCTCTATCATCAATTTCAGCACCAGCAGATCCGTCTCATCCTAGCCTTTCGCCATCCCAGTACCTATGACCCCTATTCCATGGCCCATTTACTCTGGAAAGCCTTACCCCAAGCCGCCAAACAGCATAAAATCCCCCTAAAATACCCCGTTCATACTCACTTTATGTACGATCGCGGCATTCCCATTTGGGCCGGCAAATTCGTCAGTACCCTCTTTTCCCAACTTGGAGGGACATCCATCCAGCGTGGAAAACTCGACCGCGAAGGCTTAAAATGTGCCCGCTCCTTACTCTTCGATGGTCGTTTTCCCCTCACCTTAGCTCCAGAAGGAGGCGTTAACGACCATAGTGAACTCATCAGCCCCTTAGAACCGGGAGTTGCCCAACTCGGATTTTGGTGTGTAGAAGATTTACAAAAAGCCAATCGTTCCGAAAAAGTAGCCATTCTTCCCATTGGCATTCGCTACTCCTTCGCCCAACCGCCATGGGAACAACTGGATCGGCTTTTAAGTGAACTCGAACAAGATTTAGGCTTACCCCCCTTTACCAACAATTCCTCAGATGATGTCACCCAATCCCGTTATCCTAGACTGCTGAGAGTCGGTCAAAGTTTACTCTCCTTAATGGAATCCTTTTACAGCCAATTTTATGATGTCAAATTTGAAGAATTACCAGACTTAGAAGATCCCAATCAAAACCTTTCGCAACGCCTAAACAGGCTCCTCGAAAATGCCCTTCAGGTCTCCGAAAGTTACTTTAAAATACAACCAAAAGGGTCATTTATCGATCGGTGTCGGCGGTTAGAACAAGCAGGTTGGGAGCGCATTTATCGCTCAGACATCGACAGTTTATCACCCGTAGAATTTGGGTTAGGTAATTGGGTCGCCGAAGAAGCCAGTTTACGCATGGGTCATATGCGAATGGTGGAGCGCGTTTGTGCGGTGACCGGCAAATATGTGCGAGAAAAACCGACTGCTGAACGATTGGCAGAAACGTTATTAATTTTGTGGAAAGTGATTACCTGGATTAAAACAGGAAAAGTTGAGGGTCACCCCAATTTAGGGAGGTTAGAAACAACCTTAACCGTGGGGGAACCCCTATGGGTTAATGACCGATGGACAGAGTACCGAAACAGCCGCCGCCAAGCCATTTTTGGCTTAACGCAGGAGCTGCAAGTTGCCTTGGAGAAATTAATGATTTCCTAATGTGAATTCGTACCTCAAGATACTTTACGGTATTGCTCTATATAATCTCCTTTGCTATACTCCCTAGCAACATTTAGGTTATATAAACTGTAAACAACAATGACTGTTCAAGGCAAACATTTTAGATTTTCAGCAGGTGATAAACTCCATTTAGTCCATTCAATCCTATCCCAGAACTCAGAGGTGCAGTATTTTGACTACTTTGCCTACGGGTCATGCATGTGTCCTGTAGATCTTCAGCGCACCCTGGGAGAGGCAACCTATCCCTATGTTATTGGTCAAGCTACGTTGCGCGGATATCGACTTGGGTTTTATCGTCGTTCCTTAAAACGTAATTGTGGCGCTCTCGATGTGGTTCCGGATACGGACAAATCAGTGGAAGGGGTACTTTATCGATTGCCTTTGCGCTTCAGTGAGTTACTCGATATTCGCGAAGAAATTCCCCGCAATGGATATCGCCATGAAACAGTAGAAGTTTATTGTCAAGACAAGCTTTATAAAAATGTGCGTACCTATGTGGTGGTAGATAAATTGCCGAAAGAATTAGCGCCAAATGATTGGTATTTTAATGTAGTAATGCGCGGTGCAATCACTTGCGGTTTGCCGGAACAGTATTGTTGGGATTTATTTAACCATATGCATCGCCTGCAAGAAAGTCAATTGCGGCGATCGGCATAAAGAAATGGGGATGGGGAGACACGGGGATTGAGATGATTGTAAGGACGAAAAATTGTTCGCCCCTACAGAATCATGCCTAACATACAGCGCTTTGCGCTGTAACGGAGTACAGTCTCATTGAGATCAGTCATTGCGA
>NZ_CEZBFX010000043.1:0-14183 GCF_982964205.1 Roseofilum sp.
GATAATTGGCAGATTTCCTATTCATTGAACTCGGAGAGTGACAGAAGAGGGATATGAACGTTGAGTTCGAGTCTCGCCATCCGCATGAAATGAAGACGAATCTAGGGGTGAAGGGACGTTTGCCCCTATGTTATTAGTATACAACTATCGCCGAGAAGCTAAGGCAAAGCGTTCAATTCCAGCTAAGTCTTTGTGGATCTCAATTTGACGATAATTACCATTCTCAACCAGTAATTGTTCTATTTGTTTAGCTTGTCCTGCCATCATTTCCACGATCCATAACCCTCCAGAGCGCAAATAGTCGGGAGCAGCACTAATCAGGGTGCGGATACAGTCTAAGCCGTCCGATCCACCATCAAGGGCAAGATGGGGTTCATGATCGGCAACTTCGGGTTGTAATTGGTTAATTAAGCCTGTTGGAATATAGGGGGGGTTAGCAACCATGCCCACCAATTGGCCTTTGAGAGGGTGAAGGGGAGTAAACCAGTAGCCCTGGTAAAACTGGATTTGAGAGTTAAAGCGATATTGGGCAGCATTGGCGCGGGCGATCGCCAATGCTTCTGGGCTTCGATCGACCGCATGAACGGTAATCTGAGGTAAAGCTTGGGCTAAACCGATCGCGATCGCCCCACTTCCCGTGCCTAAATCTGCCCAATCCCCGCCCATTTGCCCCACATCAGAAGCCAGGACTAAATCAATGAACAGCTCGGTTTCTGGACGGGGAATTAATACCCCAGGAGCCACGTGTAGCTCCAAATCTCGCCAAGTTAATTCCCCGATCAAATACTGGAGGGGAACCCTAGTCTCAATTCGCTCTTTCCAGAGTTGCTGAATGTCTAACCAGGGACGAGATAAAGGAATATCGGGATGAGACTTAAAGGACTCTAGGCGTAAACTGAGGGTATCGAGACGAGAGAGCGATCGCAGCAACCCATCCACCTCAGACGGAGGAATATTCGCCGCGATCGCCTCTTCCTGTGCCTGTTTTCGCCAGGCAGCCAACTCTAATCCCGAAACCATAAATCAGGGTGTACCTTATTAATTTCCCGACTGCCGACGTTCTATTTCCTGTTGCAGAAAACTGCGAGATTCTGGTGTCGGAATCAACTCCACTTTTTGCAAAAACGGATCGTCTTCAGTAATCAACAAATCCATCAACCGTTCTAAAGTAGTCACTTGAACCACAATTTGGGAATTAGCATCGCTATTCTGCTTTTTATACTCTTCCAGAGCTTGTTCTAAATCTCCATGGTCAAAAAAGGCCAAAACCGCTTGGCGATCGCCATTTTGAATCGTCAAATACCCCCGATCTTCCCCGGCTTTAGCCATAAAGAGAGGAACACCCTGAAACGCATTCGCTAACTCCGGATCTCCTTGTTGCTGCAACACAGTTCGAGCTTGATTGACCTGTTCATCTTTAGGCTGAAACTGAAACACTAACGGTTCTTCCGCATCCTTATATTCTTGATGTAACTTATATACTTCACTCAACGGAATTGCCCGCGCACTCATGCCTTGAGGAATATCAGGATTACTTTCGCGTACCTGAGCTAAAAAACTTTGAGCATCCGTTTGACTAATAAAAACACGAGTTAAAGAAATCCGACCCTCATCCGGTTTTTCTCGATCGCGAGGAACGGAAACTGTAAGTAAAACCCCTTCTTCATCACTAATTGCATAAACCGGAATACCCTGTAATTTTCGTTCTATTTGTGCTTCCGGAATCGCAATAGCGGCTGAGGGCATCAAGCTCAGACCAACGACAGGACTCAATAGTAGAGTCCCCATTAAACTCAAGCGACTTCCCCATTGAACCAATGACTTAATCAATCTTCTTTACCTCAACATTTATCGATTTACATAGCAATTCCTACCTAAATCTTAGGTGGAATTGCAATTCTGTGCCAGTTTTTAGACGCTATTCTCCTGACTTGGGCAATTGCCTTTGAGTTCCAAAACCACTAGAGCGCTGTGTCCGAACTTTCTGGAGTCTCTGCCTACGACTCCAAGGGACCAAACACCATCTGAAGAACCATTGGCTTGCCCCCATCTTCATGGTAGCGGTCTGCCCACGCACGAATGACTTCATCGAGTTCTTCCATGGCTTGTTCATAGCGTTCTGGGGGGATATCCATTTCCTCTAGGATACGCATGACGTGGGGCTTCTGTTCTGAGGGACTTTCTGCCCATTCTTGCATCAGTTGAAAATAGCGGGCTGTATCTTCGACTAAGACATATTTTCTCTCTTCCTGATCGACAGGAGTATAGGTGGAGCGAGTGAGAGCGTAGTAGGGCATTCCCCAAGGGACATCAATGCGGGTAACTGTCCCAGAATAGATCAGACGACGCTTAATATGTTCGGCAAGAGCTTCGCTGAGGGGAAGTTGCCGGTCAGTAGGAAGATTGGAGTCTTGTTGCGATCGCGTATGCAAATATTCAATCAGATCCATAAACTGGAATGAGGGAATCACTTGGGCATCGGGTAGATGGGGGGGAAGTTTAGATTCAATATCTTGTTTTTCTTCCGAAACTAAATTATTTCCCAAAACGCGAGACTTTCCCGGTTGCCAATGATATTTTTCCATCCAGACATAGGGAAATTGGATCAGATAGCGGGGTTCGGTAGACCCCAACATTTTCAGCAGTTTTCCTTCTGTGAGCGCTTGCCGAACTTCTTCAACAATGACTTTAACTCGTTTGGGTTCGATGTGGTGCAGATGCCCCGTCATTCGCAAGTTTTGCCCCTGCTCCATGTAAGTCGTATAAATCGCGCATTTAGCAGCAGTAGCGGCAGCGTCTAAGAAAGCCCCATGGCGATGGCCACTATTTCTCATGGCAATAAAGGCTAGATATAACAGGATCTGATCCATTGCACTGGGGCTAAGACGTTTGATCAGATCATTTTCATTAGTCATATCACTTATGAAATCCGGCAAGGTTAACAAGTTGAAGGGCAAACACAGGGCGCTTACCTTAGTTCAGGATAAGCTTAAGTACCTTATATCCTAACCTATGATTGTCAGGAATAGGGAATGGGAATTAGGCAATCGGTTATTGCTTGGTGTCCCTGTGTTGCCGCATACCTTGCCTCAAGGTCGCCATTCGGGTCCAGTGGGTGTGCTATGTAGTTGCCAGAGGCGATCGCCTCCACTATACTCTAAACGTCCTTGATTAAGCGGTTGTTGGATCAATGGGGAATCTAGGACTGGCCAGTTATCTAGAGTTTTGATTTTACCATTAATTCTTCCTAATCCTTTACCCCTTTTAGGGATATAGGCGAGGGATAATTGGATAGAGTCTGAAGACTTTTCACTGGGTTTGGGTAAACTTTGGTACCTTAAACGCATTTTACTGAACTGGGGTTGTGTTTGGCTCAGAGCTTGCGTCAGTTCGCTGAAATTGGAATAATCGCCAGTCGAGACAATTTCCGTAATCCAAGCCGTATTCGGGCCATGAGCAGCTAGCACTTGATAGTCTACCTGTTTACCCTGGTCTGAGACTGAAGAGCGCCATTCGATCTCCTCTCCCCACGGACGAGCGCAGAGCCAAGTGTTTTCGATTTGCCAAATATACCAGTCTTGATATCGTTGGGGTTGGCCATAGCGGGAGGGTAAAACGAGATGGGACAAGGGAGGCACTCCAGCAGCGAGATCTTCCGGAGACAGGCGCAATTGGTAGAGAACGGTTCCTTGATGTTGTAAATATTGATCGCCAGGAGAGCTACCCGTTGCCATAGGCGTATGATAAGTTCCGGCTAAGGAAATGACCGCATTGTTTTCGCCTTGGGGATCTCGAACCACTAACTTATAAGTAGCATACTGGGCATTGATTGTACCCTTGACTTGGTAGGAACGCCCAGGATTAATGAGTGTGCCCAGACTGTAATCTGGCGTGATATAGAAGGTTTCCCAAAATTGATTATCTTGGTGATAGGAATAGTAAACCGGATGGCTGGCTTGCAGTTCCAAGGGAAGAGTAATATTTTTCTGGGCAATGTCCTTTAAATGTTTGGGAGGGCGATAGGTACTCAAGGCAGCCGGAAGTCCCACTCTCGAAGCACTAGAGCGCATTCTGTGAGAAGTTTCTGGTTCATCTCCCCACCAAACCCAGGCAACGGTGGACAGTCCACTCTCATCCCAGGTTCCTCGGTCAAATCCGCGACTTTCTGCGCCGCCTGCGGTTCCCCAACTTAAGCGAAGAGCCATGTTGGTAGCCAACCAATCTAGGGCAGCTTTCGCTAAGGCTTTGCGTTCTGGGGTTTGGGCAAAATCGTAGAGATTGAGTAATCCGGCGATCGAATAGCCATAATAGGTAGACGAGTGAAATTCCCCTTGGCCAATGGTGAGAAACTTATTAATTTCTGATCGCAACCACGCCTCATTGGTTGCCTCAGTCGCTGGATAAGCCACCGGCCAACCGCTACCATCCATCAAGGCTAAACCGGACACTCGCTGCATAAACATATGGTTCTCGGTTCCCGACTCATTCCATTGTTCTACCCGCTTGGCTTCGAGTTGGCTGCGATAGTCTGCTGCTAAAGCTAGCGGTAAATTTGCGCCAAACTCAAACCAGATACGAATGTCAAAAATACTGCGGAAGTGATAGAGGTCATTTTTTGCTTCATTGAGCCGTTGGAGGGCTTGCCAGGTCGTTTCGGCATTATATTCTGTAGGAAGCGACAGACGGGCAAGGATGACCGGCAGAAGGTATTTATGGGGGTCACCTATATTCCGCTTTTGCCACCAAATTTCTAGGTCTTCTAAATCTTGGGAGGCAATCTGTTGTCGCAGGGCTAAACTTCTGTCTTCAAACGTGGAAGTTTGAGAGAAAGCAACTGATGATTGGCGCTCAACAGAGGGGGTAGGATGAGTTCCTGTTAATAAGCTAAGGAAGACAAGGATTAGGGTGGAGAGCTTTAGAGAGTTCATCAATCAGAGGTTGAGGGATCGATATTTAAATGGTTTACTAAATCTGTGAGTCAATCCTTCAAGAATAGCTAAAAACTTTATGACGGTAACTGACCTATATCAAGGCATGTCTGATTTCTATAATGCCTTTGTTCAGCGGAATCGAGATTATCAAGCAATTGCCACCGATCTCATTGACCTTTTCGGTGATGGGCAAACTATCTTGGATGTGGGAATTGGAACTGGGTTGCTGGTCGAGCAAATCCTTCATTTGCGACCTAACCTGCGGATAGTTGGAGTAGATACAAGTGCCTCACTACTTCAACAAGCAGAAGAATGTTTAGGGAGTCAAGTTGAGCTTTATTGTGAAGATATCAGTAATTTGTCTGTTGACAAACTCTTCGATATTGCCTATTCCCGTGGTGGAGCCTGGGCATTTGTCAATGATGGAGATCGTGTTCTACTGGCAAGCCACATTTTAGATTGGGCTACCCTTGAGCGAAGTTTTGAACGGGTTGCAGCACACTTATGTGATGGAGGACGTTTAATTATTATTTCATCCAATTCCAATCATACCAAGCAGGAACAACTGGATGATAATATTGTATTCGAGAGAAAGATCGCCCAAAAAAGGGTTGATGATGAGCAATATCTGATCTTAGACTATCACTGCTATCATCAAAAGGAGCTTGTTGGACAACAGCAGGTAAAAATGCGATTAGTGGATTTAGAATCTGTGGAAAAGATGCTGGAAGCGGTGGGACTTATCTCTATATCCAATCATGAAAGTGAATACCACGTCTATGAAAAAAGGAGTTGTTAATGAGTAAGTATTTTGAAATGATGACTGAGATCTCTCAGGAGACGGATGCGATCATTAAGCATTATACAGACCATTTGAATGAGGAAGTGAAACAACTTCCAATGAAGCGGTATGGTCATCCACGGTTACGAGATCTACAAATCCGAACGGGTTATGAGATTAATGGCGGGAAAAACTGGAAAGAACTTACTCCTGTTTGTGCTAGTTTTGAGATTCTCAACTGTTCAACTTATGTTATCAATTGGTTTCTTGATGAGAAGCATGGTTATGAAACGAGTGAGAGTAAACGAAACTTGGTGATTGCTGGATTTCAACTCAGAGAGATTGCCCAACAGATTCTAGAGGATTACGGTATGACAGCGCTCATACCACTGTTGAGCAAAATCAACCACCAAATTTATTTGGGTCAGAGGATGGATATTCAGGAACTAAAAGTATCTAGAATAGGAGAATATCCAGAGTATAATGAATTTCTAGATGCCTATCAGAAACGATGTAGATTGCTCTCTGGTGTATTCTATGGCAGTTGTTTTTTAGCCGGATCGATCGTTGCAGGAGAACCCGATAATTTACTCTATGAAATGGGAGCTATTTATGGATCTGCCACTCAGGCAGCCAATGATTTTGGTGATTTTGCTCTTCCTGTACAGCGCCTCTCAAAATTGGAAAAACCCTATCAAGATCAATTTTCTGATTTTATTAATGGAAAGTTAACACTAGCGGTCTATTTGATGACTCAAAGATCCAATGATCAAGAATGTAATCGACTGGAAGAATTAAGATATAAAGGGATTGAGGAAAATGAATACCGCGAAATTTTATGTCTACTGGTGAATAAGGGAGTGTATGCTGATTGTTTAGCTTACCTGAAACAGGAACATAAGCGATGCAAAAACATGCTTTACACTAAAGAAAAAACAGTTCATCGAGATATGATCGCTTCAATCCTGGTGAGAATTACGTCGAACAAATTCCTCTCACAGCTCAGGAAAAATCTTGAGTTGTTCCAAGTGGATCATGGGGCGACATTAACCACAAGTGTCTAGAGGTTCAAACGTGATTTTGAGTAGGTACAGTTGAGGATCGTCGGTTAGCTCAAAAACTTTGGCTCGTACGGCTTCTAATGCAGCTTCATTCAAAATGCCATATCCTGTACTTTGAATGAGCTGGGCTTCTTGTATAATTTCCCCTTCAGGATCGACGACAACACCGATGGTGGCTCGTCCTTGCAGTTGGTTGCGACAGGCGAGAACGGGTAGGGGGACTTCAATTTCTTGTTGCTGCCACAGGGAACTGTTTCTATTATTTTTATACCGGTTGGGAAGGTTGCTAATCCAGGATTCTAGGGTAGCAGTGGCTTCTTCTTGACTGGTTCCTTCTGGATCATAGACGATCGCCTCCCGCAAGGCTTGGATTTCTGCTAACAGGGGATCGTCAGGTTCTGGGGTTGCCTCTGGTTCGGGGATTTCGTCTTCTGGAGGAAGTGCAGCCACTGGAGAAGAGTCGGGTTCTGGAGTTGCCTCTGGTTCGGGGATTTCGTCTTCTGGAGGAAGTGTAGCCACTGGAGAAGATTGAGGTTCTGGGGTGTCCTCTGATTCGGGTTCTTGTTGGCGGTATTTTTCTTGTCGGCGACGCAAATCGGCGATCGCCGCTTCTGGTATTCTACTGGGTAATACACCCGGTTCTGTCTCTTCAGGCTGTTCTTCTTCTATCGGTTCTAGAGGTTCGGGGGGAAGCGGCGTTTCAATGTCCTCTTCTGGATTATCAGCTAACCGATTAATCTCTAAATCAAGATTGCTTGGAGGCAGTATGGGCAAGGGATTTGCATCATCGTAAACGGGAGGATTGGCAGGGGGCGGTGGGGGTAAGGTGGGTATAACTAAAGGCTCTCGATAAGGAGAATTAGAAGAAATGGGAGGGAGTTGCAAAACGGGGGGTGGAGGTAGCTCCAGAGACGCACGGGGGGGAGGTAAGACAAAGGAAGAGGGATTTCCAGCACTGGAACTATTAACTGAACTATTGCCAGGAGTATTGGCAATGGGTTGTTGCGGTTGCCATGCTTCAGGATTAATGGGAGGTAGAGTCAGTTGGGAAGGGCTGTTGAGATTGGGCAGACGTTCTAATTGTTCGGGAGTCAGTTCGACTAAGTCAACTGTATTCAGGGAAGTGCGCGAGTTGCCACTTCTGGTGGGGATGTTAATCCACAATAGCCCATGAAAGGCAACGGAGGCGATCGTGGCAATCCAAAAGGGTTGGAGAACAGGTTGCCGTTGTTGGGGAAAGAGGGGAGAGTAAGTCATGGGAAGAGAATAGGGAATAGGGAATAGGGAATAGGGGATGGGGAATTCTCGTGTTTCCGTTTCTGCGTTTCCCTCTACTGCCGACTAATTACTCCCCATGATAATCAGCAGGGAGAAGTAGGAGAGGGGGAGTTGGGGAAATTGTTCTAGATTAGTATAGATTTTTTGGTTGGGTTGGGTGGCTCGTTCGACAATATAAGCTTGTTTGAGTAGATTACGCTCTTTGAGAAATTGCCATACTTGTCCATAAACGGAACTGACTTTCATTAAGACAACGACTTCTGAAGAGTTTAAGGCTTGTTCTAGGCGATCGATATGGTAAAGTGCCGGTAAAATGGTCAACCGTTGATCCCGAATAGTGAGAGGGAGTCCGAGAACGGCTGCGGCTGCCATGGGTGAGGCGATGCCAGGAATCACTTCTATGGAGGCTTGGGGATGTTGTTTGGTTAGGGTTTGGGCGAGATAGTTGAAGGTACTATAAAAACTAATATCGCCTTCGCAAGCAAAGGCGATATCTTGTCCTTGTTGAAGGTAAGACCAAACTTGTTGAGCTGCATCTGTCCAAGCTTGGTACAAAAGGGTTTCATCTTGTAGATAGGGAAAGGTGAGGGAGAGTTGGGTTTGTTGGGGCTTGAGCCAGGGTTGGATGATGGTTTCAGCTACACCGGGTTGGTTGTTTAGTCCGGAGGGAAAGGCAACAACAGGAGCGTTTTGCAGTTGCCGCAACCCTTTGAGGGTAATTAATTCTGGATCGCCTGTACCGATCCCAATGCCGTAAAGAGTTCCGAGTTGCACAAATCTAGAGGAATATAAACAAAGGTTAAGATGCCTGTTGATTATTTAATTGTAACCCAGCGATGGAGTGATGTCCTATTGCTGATTGCTGATTACACGAAGGGACTATACGGATGGCGGAGTAATCACTCAGGGGCAACGATCGAGAAAATCATCCACTTAGTTCACCCGATAAGATGAGGTCAATCAATCTTTTTTCAGCAATACTATACAAAGAAAGTGTTGATTTTATGACTTATGTGTATTCATCCGGCAATGCTCCTGGAAGAAAGACAGTTAACCTATCGTAGGCTCAGTGAGATTTTATATTTGCTTGATGATATTAAGCGAACCACAGATCCAGATCGACATAAGGAACTGACAGAACAAGCGAGTCAGTTATGTATTGAATTAAGATATCATTATTCTCAGTTAGTCCCCGATCCAAATCTTGATGGTGGTATCGCGGCTTGCAGTAGCCATGAGCGATCGCCGCGGACTAATGGCGATCGCGTTAATGTCCTTGAGATGTTCCCTCAAAGTCTGTCTGATTTTCAAGGTATTTAAATCCCAGATCATTAAGCTACCGTCAGCACTTCCGGCAATAAGTTGTTGATTGTCTGAGCTAAAGGTAACTGCTCTTACCCAGTCAGGAGAGGGTAAAAAGGTATGCTGGGATGAAGGGTTTTGACTCGGTTGAGATAAACGCCAAAGTTTTACGGTTAGATCGCTACTACCACTAGCTAAGTATTGGGAATCTTGACTAAAGGCGATCGCATTAATATCTCCTTGATGTCCATTCAGTTGGGTGATAAGTTCTCCAGTGTCTACACGCCACAAATAGATTTGATTACCACTACTTCCAGACGCAATGTATTCCCCCTCTGGACTAAAGGCAACAGTATTGATCCCACGGGGATGAAGGATGGACTGATGGCGATCGCTCTCAATAAACCAAGTTTGCAATCGGCGATCGTCTCCGCCACTGGCGATCGCCTTTCCCTGGGGATGATACGCTAAAGAGAGAGTTACCGCACTCTGATAATGCTCTAGGGGAGTACAATACACCGTTCCCGTACCAAAGTCCCAAATCTTAATCGCATCATTAATACTGCCACTAGCCAATTGATGTTCTACAGGACTAAACGCCAACGTGAGAACCGGTTGAGTATGAAAGTTTAAAGTTTCTTCTAAACCCCCTGTTTCTAGATTCCAAATTTTGATCGAACAGTCAAAACTACCACTGGCTAACAATTGTCCATCAGGGCTGATCGCCAAGGCAGAAACTGAACCTCGATGCCCCTCTAAGGTTTGCACACAGCGCCAGGTTTTTGCCTCTGAAGGCAGGAAAAATTGCGGGCGTGGGGGAGGAGGAGGTGGCAGTTTGTTTTCAGGTTTGAGAGCATGATAAGCATCCCTAGCACAGCGATATCGGTGTTTAGTTCCAACCTGAATAAACCGATCTAAAATGGCTCCCAGTTTATCACTGATTTGAGTGTCTCCTAAGTATTCGCGCCACACCCAAACCGCTTCTGAGTTATCAAAAAGAAGGAAGGGAGACACCTGAGTTAAAAGGTATAAACAAGTGACTCCTAAGCTGTATAGATCGCTGGCATAAATAGCTTTACCTCGAATTTGTTCGGGAGCCACATATTCGGGGGAACCGATGGTAGTTCCAGTGTTGAAGAGGGCAGTTTCCGTCACATATTTGGCGGAGCCAAAATCGACTAAACTATATTCGCCATTTAAGCCTTGAATAATATTAGCGGGTTTAATATCCCGGTGAATGACTTGCCGGTCATGGATATAATTGAGAACAGGTAAAAGTTTTTTTAGTAAGTCCCGGATTTGAGGCTCTGTCCATTTTCCCGTTTGCTCTAAAATGACCTCTAGATTTTCTCCGGGTCGATATTCTTGGACTAAATAATAGCGATCGCCTTCGTAGAAATAATTATAAAATTTGGGGATTTGGGGATGATTTCCCAGTTGATAGAGCCGTTTTGCTTCTTGTTCAAATAAGTCGGTTGCTTTACTGATTTGATCGGGATTTTGGCTAGCAAAGATTAATTGTTTGATGGCACAACGGCGCGTAATTTCTTGGCTCCTATCAAGAGCAAGAAACGTGCATCCAAATCCCCCCTGGCCAATTTTTTTAATCGCTTGATAGTGTTGTTTCAGGATCAGGCTTTGCCCACAAGTTTGACAGTATTTCGCGCCCTGGGGATTTTGGGGGAATCTGCAATGGGGGTTCAAACAGTAGGACATGGGACAATGAACAATTAATAGTTAATGATGATTTTGTAGGGGCGGTTTCACCCAAATTTAGCACACAAAATGATGGATTCCCAAACCCCACTCCTACAGTCGATCGAGTAGACGCGTATAAACACAAAATCGATCTTAGCCTTAAACAAAATACTCGCGCTTCACAAGATATTGAATCACTGGTAAACCACCACCAGCTTGAGCGGTAGAATCAGAAGCAGTCATGGGAATAGCCTGAATTTTATCGATTCGATATTATAGCGCTTCGCGCTAGGGAAGAGGGAATAGGCACGAATGGCAATCGCTTGTGTTGCGAGCGAGTCTAAGACTTGAAGCTGTACTTCATAGAAGAAAGAAGGGCTATATATCGCATAGATGTGGTAACGTGAAGATTCCAGCAAGGAACTCATGGTATGCCAACTCAACGGGCTATCTGGATGAAGAGGCTTTATCCTTTGCCGATTGCCAACCTAAGCTAGACGAGCTGTTAGTATGACTCAAACTTGGAATAGCGAACTTTACGAGAGCAAACATCACTATGTTTCTCAACTGGCAACAGACTTAGTCACCCAACTCTCCCCCAAACCTGGAGAACTTATCCTCGATATCGGTTGTGGAACGGGTCATTTAACCGCTAAAATTGCCGAATCTGGAGCCACGGTTATTGGCTGCGATAATTCTGAGTCTATGATTGCCCAAGCTCAGGCGAATTATCCCCAGATTGAGTTTAAGTTAGAGAATGGGGAAAAGTTATCCGAAACTCACGTTTTTGATGCTATTTTTTCCAATGCCGCGCTCCATTGGATGACGGATGCAGAAGTTGTAGTTCAAGGCATTCAAAATGCCCTGAAACCGGGTGGACGCTTTGTGGCAGAATTTGGCGGGAAAGGGAATGTGCAAGCGATTGTTACTGCTGTTGAAGAAACCCTAGCGGCTCAAGGTTATTCTTCCCCCCAAAAAATTTGGTATTTTCCCACTATTTCTGAATATGCATCCCTGCTCGAAAATAACAGTTTAGAAGTGAGATTTGCCCAACTGTTCGATCGCCCAACAGCATTAGAAGGCGAGGAAGGTTTACGGAATTGGATCGTAATGTTTGCCTCTCACTTACTCTCCCCCGTTCCCCTCAATGAACGAGAAGAACTCTTAAACAGCATTGAAACCACTTTGCACCCTCATCTTTATCAACAGAATAGTTGGTTTGCCGACTATCGCCGTCTACGAGTGATATCAATTAAAAATTAAAAATGATTGTAAAACTCTCCGCGTCCCCCTATCTCCCTATCTCCCCATCTCCCCATCTCCCCATCCCTACCCATCCCTACCCATCCCCCTATCCCCTCATCCCCCTATCTTGGTAGGATTGAAGACGCTAAATCGGAAACACAGAAGGTAGAAGCATGGCATCCATCCGCGAGTTGCACCAACAGCTTGTGACTAAAGAGAGATCGGCGGTAGAATTAACCCAAGAGGCACTCGATCGCATTGAAACCCTAGAACCGAAGCTTCATAGTTTTTTGGCGGTGATGGGAGAACAAGCTCTAACCCAAGCCAAGGCTGTTGATGAGAAAATAGCAGCCGGAGACGAGATCGGGCCGTTGACGGGTATTCCGATCGCCGTTAAAGATAATATGTGTACCCCTGGAGTGCCCACGACTTGCGCCTCCAAGATTCTCCAGAACTTTGTCCCCCCCTACGAATCTACGGTGACTCAAAAGCTCAAAGACGCAGGAGCGGTTATCGTTGGCAAAACGAACCTGGATGAGTTTGCCATGGGTAGCTCCACGGAAAACTCCGCCTATCAACTCACCGCTAACCCCTGGGATATAACTCGCGTTCCAGGAGGGTCATCCGGAGGTTCTGCGGCGGCTGTAGCTGGCTTAGAATGCCCTGTATCCCTCGGCTCGGACACTGGGGGGTCGATTCGGCTTCCGGCTTCGTTTTGCGGCATTGTCGGCTTAAAACCGACGTACGGGTTAGTGTCCCGATATGGTTTGGTTGCTTATGCCTCATCGTTGGATCAAATTGGGCCCTTTGGGCGTACGGTGGAAGATGCGGCTATTGTCTTAGAGGCGATCGCCGGTTACGATCCCAAAGACTCCACCAGTCTGAATGTTGAAATCCCCAACTATGTGAGTTTACTCAGACCCAACCTAAGATCGAAAGGGCGGCTCAGAATTGGGATCATCACCGAAACTTTTGGCACAGGATTAGATCCAGAAGTCGATGAAGCAGTGAAAAAAGCCATTAGTCATCTACAAGATTTAGGGGCAGAAATTCAAACTATTTCTTGTCCTAACTTCCGCTATGGTTTACCAGCCTATTATATTATCGCCCCCTCTGAAGCGTCGGCGAACCTAGCCCGCTATGATGGCGTAAAATACGGATTTCGTGCCGAAGAGGGGGATAACCTACTCTCTATGTACGAAAAAACCCGTGCCCAAGGATTCGGTCAAGAAGTGAAACGGCGCATTATGATTGGAACCTACGCCCTATCTGCGGGATATTATGATGCCTATTATCTCAAAGCCCAGAAGGTACGCACGTTGATTAAAAAAGACTTTCAAAAAGCATTTGCGGCTGTTGATTTATTGGTTTCTCCCACTGCTCCTACTACGGCATTTAAGGCCGGTGAAAAAACGAAAGATCCCATTAGCATGTATCTCTCGGATTTAATGACCATTCCCGTTAATTTAGCCGGTTTGCCAGGATTGAGCATTCCCTGCGGATTCGATCGACAAGGACTACCGATTGGACTACAATTAATTTCCGATGTATTGCGCGAAGATTTATTATTGCAAGTTGCCCACACCTACGAACAAACCACAAGCTGGCACTTAAAGCAACCCTCTCTGTAGTTAAGACAACTCCGGGGTTGGGTTCTTTTTCTTTAGAATTAAGAGAACGGATAGCCACGGGGTTGCTCTTCGTTTGTTGTTATTCCCCCTAGAAATTATGTTGAGGGTTTTATTTCATCAAGAATTGTGGATTTTTTTGGTCGGTTTGGCGATCGCCTATGGAACGCTGTGTTGGTATTTTTGGGCGACTCAAACCCGGTTAATTTTTTTCCCCGTAGAAGAAATTACTCGCACCCCAGCCGATATCGGTTTAGAC
>NZ_CEZBFX010000043.1:14193-38130 GCF_982964205.1 Roseofilum sp.
GAGGACGTTTGGGTGGAGTCCGTAGAACCAGGAGTCAAGTTACATGGATGGTGGATTCCCAATGAAAGAAGCGATCGCCTGCTGCTTTATTTCCATGGTAACTCAGATAACATCGGTGCAAACGCCTATCACTCCGGCCGATTTTACCATCTTGGCTTTTCCGTCTTCCTCTTTGATTATCGCGGATATGGTCAATCCAAGGGCGAATTTCCCACGGAGAGCCAGGTTTATGAAGATACGGATACCATCTGGGAATACTTGGTGAACGAGCGGGGGATAGCACCAGAACAGATTGTGGTGTATGGTCATTCTCTAGGGGGCGCGATCGCGATCGAATTAGCCACAAAACACCCCGAAATTTCCCATCTGATTATTGAAGGATCGTTTACTTCCCTGCGACAGATGGGTGATTATCGCTATCCTTTCCTTAACATTTTACCCATCGATCTTCTATTGAAAAATCAATTTAATTCCCTGACAAAAGTTCCCCAATTAAAAATGCCCACCCTCTTCATTCATGGACAACAAGATCGTGCCGTTCCTTTCTTTATGAGCGAAGAACTTTTTGCTGCGGCTCCTGAACCCAAAGCACTCTGGCTGTTTCCCCCTGGCGATCATAGTACTGTTGCCCCTTTAGCTGGAGAAGAATACTTCAAAACCGTCCGTGAATTTGTAGACCTGCCCGTTTTTCCCATTCCCAGCCATTATCTCAATCCTCCACAATAATACAGCGCAAAGCCCTCTCTATGCTATGGCCTTTTCCTAGATTGGATAAAACGAGCAGCTTTGGCACTATCCCATTCTAATAAATGGGTGCGATCGAGTTGAATCGTTTTGCGCGGACGAACGGGAGAATAGCCTAAAACTTTGCAAATTTCCGCAGCTACTGCTTTGGCTAAAAAAGGAGGGACTGAATTCCCCACTTGCCGAAACCCGTGCCATTTGGTGCGATGAAATCGAAACCAGTCGGGGTAAGAATGGAGTCTGGCTGCCTCGCGAACTGTAATACATCTCGGTTCAAAGGGATGGATAGGGCGGGGAGACGTATATGCGCCGCGATCGCTCGGTGTACCGGCTCTTAATGTATTACAGAGTCCGTTTGGATCTAATCTTAAAAAATGACTAATCGGTTCAATTTTTCCTGGTTTTATTGCCTTAAATCGCTGGATAGATGTAGGGCTGTGATGAGTTTTTAAGCTAGATGTTAACAGAGTTTTGTCATACTTTCGCGTATAGGAATAATCATCTACTAACCTTAACATCCCATGTAAGAGTTTACCATACTGACTATAGTTTCTAAAAGCAGCTTTCACCCAATCCCTGGTTTCTAAATCCGGATAGCGGTAGAGTTTAGGGAGTCCTCCAATGGCATCTTTAACGGTCGGATGAGCATCAAAATAGGGAGCGTTTTTGCTCGTCTGAGTTAAGGTGAATTGGGTTAAGGGTAGGGGAAACTGGGGAGGGGATAAATCTTGACGACATCCGAGTAAAAAGAGTCGTTCTCGGTTTTGAGGCACGCCATAATCGCGAGCATTTAAGACTCTATTCTGGACTTGATAATTATGGTAAGCAAACTTTTCGATAATTTCTTCAATAAAGAAACGATGGGGGCCGATCGCCATACCTTTAACATTTTCCATGACAAAAAATTTAGGTTGCAGATCGGCAACTAGACGGATAAAATGGTAGACTAATCCATTACGAGGATCGTCTAGAGCACGTTTCCCAATTACAGAAAATCCTTGACAAGGAGGCCCGCCAAAAACAACATCAATGGGTTTCTTTCCAATAGCTGATTGTTCCCGGATTTCTGCTGCTGTAATCTGGGAGATGTTTGCACAAATAATTTTCCAATGGGGAAAATTGTACTCATGAACTCCGCAGTGAATGGGGTCTATTTCTACGGATGCCAAAATGTCAAACCCCGCTTGCTCAAAACCTAGGGTCATCCCTCCTGCACCGGCAAATAAATCTACAGCGATCGGTCTAGACACCGTTTTGAAATACTGATGAGATAACGCTACATTATATCATAATTGGGTGTAGTGGAAAGAGGTGAAATAATGCAGCGATCGCTCCCACGAATAGCCCTTTTCAGTCTGAGTCTTTTTCTGACTCTGATTTTAGCAGCCATACCCGGCATAACCGATGATGGTATTCATCCCGAAAAATGTAGTTTTAAAGGTATCCAGCTTTATGGCAAGGTGAAAGTAGTGGAACATTTCCCAGATATTCAAGTACAAGTGGTTGAGTCATTCCCGGATTTAAAGGTAAAATGGGTCAAGCATTTTCCTGATGTTTGTGGAAAATGGAAGCAAGTAGACCATTTTGCCGATTTCAAAATTCAATATGTCAACAGCTTCCCGGATATCAAAATAAAGCTTGTCGATTCTTTTCCGGGGATGGATTCTTGATTATTTGGATTTTCGAGTGATTTTGAGCATTTGATTGCCACCGCGCTGTAATTGATATTCAACGGTTTGAATTTGACAATTATAGCCTTGATAGTCTAAGGTATCTATCACCATAGGAAGATAAGGCGATTGTTGTAAATTTAACGTAAGTAATGGGAAAATTCGGACTTCTGTACAAACTCTTAAGAGTTCTTGGATAGACTGGAGATGAAACGCTTGATTAAAGTGGTCAGAATACAAAAATAGAAAGTGGGAACATAAACCGATTTCATATTCCAGATCGGAATAATTTAAATGGGGCAGTTCACCCACTTGATAGCGACCTTCTACTTTTCCCAGTTCATAATCTTGAGTAAATAATTCGATAACCCTTTCTCGATTTTGCCTTAAGTCTTGGGGCGACTTATGATAGCTCCAAATCCAATCCTGTGGACTGCGATCGATTTGGTCGATAATATCATCAACGACCGCATAAAATCGCTCTTTAATCTCTTGGGCACTAAAACAATAGAGAGGATCGACTGATTGGATGTGATATCCTTGAGCAGTCGCTTCTGCATTGAAACTAGCTGGGCCATCTGCAATGCTGAGAATCGTTTTGTGTAAGTCGGATTCGGTTAAGTTGAACAAGTTAATATATTCATCAAGTGACCGCCCAAAGGGAACTACTTGATCTAATTGCATAGCCATAGATATATAGCGCTGGGTGCTGGTAAAGGGTAATCGGTAAGCCACAAAAACGTCTATCTTCTCTGTTCTATGTTTGGATTAAAAGTATTTAATCTGCAATAGAAAAGCCTCGGCGGGTTGGTTTTTGGGGAGTTTCCTGGACTTGAAACATAATAGTGTCGCGCTCTTCACCTCCTGCCGTTTTGACTTCGAGTTGCCAACTGCCCAGTTTCAGATTCCAAAATAAGGAATGAGATTGGGTTGTGGCTATTTTTTCTCCATTTAACCACCATTCTACAGGCTCTTCTCGCTTACCCGCTAATTTAAATTCTAGGCGATTATCCTGCCCAGCTTGGGGAGCGAGTAAGAAGTGGTCATCCTGTTCAGGAAAAACAATTCTCAGTTGCCCGTCCCATTGGTTTTCTGGCTGTTGGGAGAGCCATTCATTATATTCTGGAGGTAGTTCTATGGACTGGTTTTTAGCGTTTGATTTTTCCAGATCTTCTGGATAAAGGTATTCTAAAACAATGGCAGAAGGACAAATATAATTAGGTTCTGTAGGGGCGGGTTTACCAAGGACTTGATTTATAGGTGAAGATATAGATAAACTCACCCCTACTTTTGGCGAAGATGTAAATCTATTTTGATCAAGAATTTGTCCGGTAACGGCACAAATGGGGTGGTGAACTAAACCCGATGGAGGGGAAAAATCTGCGGGTTCCGTCGTTTCGTGTAAGCGTTGCATAATTCGATGCCAGAGGGGGGCTGCACCCATGACTCCGGAAATTTGCTGCATGGGGGTTCCGTCAAAGTTGCCCACCCAAGTCGCGACTGTATAATCTGCACTAAACCCGACTGTCCAGGTATCGCGATAATCGGAAGATGTTCCGGTTTTGACGGCCGCAGGAAAGGGCAAGTTTAATACAGAGTCTACCCCAAAAGCTGTGGCACGGGCATGGCGATCGCCTAACATATCCCTCACCAGTTCCCAAGATGTCGGTTCTGACGCGCCCTCTAGCTGTTCTGTTTCTTCTCCAAAATAGGTAACTAAAGGCACGGTTTTACCTTGATGCGCCAATCTCAGATAAGCCCTCGCCAACTCCCATAAACTCACCTCTCCACTGCCCAATGTTAACCCTAATCCATAGTAGTCTGGATCGTGAGTTAGATGGGTGAATCCCAGTTTCCGTAAGTGGTTGAGGAACAGGGGAACCCCCACTTGTTCGAGGACGCGCACGGCGGGCACATTCAGGGAGTTAGCCAGAGCTAAACGCACCCGCACCGGCCCTAAAAAGGTTTCGCTATAATCCACCGGTTGGTATAGTTTTGCTCCAGGTATGGCATACGTGGTGGGCACGTCAGCAAGGATGGTTTGGGGACGGATAACCCGTTGTTCTAGCGCCAGTTGGTAGAGAAAAGGTTTCAGGGTGGAACCCGGTTGGCGTAAGGCTTGTACCCCATCGTTTTGCCCTTGCAGACTATCGTTAAAGTAGTTGGGAGAACCCACATAGGCAAGGACTTCTCCAGTATGATTATCAATGACGAGGGCGGCTGCATGGTGGACTTGTTTGGGGGCGAGAGCGTCAACCACTTGCTCTACTTGGGTGGCGACAAACTGTTGTAGGGTGCTATCTAGGGTGGTGCGGACGGTGCCCCCATCGGTGGTGGGAAGGTGCTTGGCAACCCAGAAGAGGAAATGGGGAGCGGCAAGGATTCCCTGTTGTCGCGATCGCAGATAAACTTGTTCACTATAAGCCCGTTCTGCCTCTAATGCCGTAATCATCTTATCCGCTACCATCCGGTCTAAAACATAACGCTGCCGAGCTTTCAAAGCTTGCCAATTATGGTAGGGGTCAAGGTCAATAGGGTCATTCGGTAGAGATGCAAGTAGAGTCGCTTGAGCTAAGTTTAACTCCGCAGCCGGAAGGCCAAAATAGTTACGAGCAGCCGCTTCCACACCATAGAGGTTACTTCCCATAGGTAATCGGTTAATATACGCAGCCAGGACTGTATCCTTATTCATTCCCGCACTTAAGCGCCAGGATGTCCAAATTTCACCCACTTTATGGGGGAGAGTGCGGGGGGTGGGATGGAGCATCCGTGCCAGTTGCATCGTAATAGTGGAGGCTCCGCTAACAATTTCTCTGGCTTGAAGCGCTTCTAAAATCGCACGAGAAACCGCAATAAAATCCACCGAACTATGTTGATAATAGCGCTTATCTTCCGCCGCAATAATCGCTTGGATAAAGTAGGGGGAAATCTCATCCAGGGGAACCACCATCGTATGGTCTTGGTCGCGGGTGAGCAGGGTTCCCAAGGGCAGTCCATGACGGTCTTCAAAGGTGAGTGCGCCGTCCGTTTGCGCGATATCTTGGGCGCGAATGGGGATAAGATAGGGTACAGAGCGGAGAGTTAAGCAGAGTAAAATTACACCGAGAAAGATGCGGAGGGGGAGTTTATATTTTCCATGCCATAATTTACGGAAGTATTGCATAATTGACCCATAAAGTATTGACGTTCAGAGGGAGCGCATCATCATGATTCATTACAGAGCAGCAGAGCTAACTGATTTAGAGATCATTTTACAACTGGTGCAAGAATTTCATCACAGTGAAAAACTAGGGTTTGATGAAAAACTTGATGCTCAGGCTTTAGAAGAGTTAATCAGCGATTCATCTTTAGGACAACTGTTGCTGATTCAACAAGAGGATGAAATTGTTGGCTATGTTATTGTAGTTTGGGGTTATAGTCTGGAATTCAGAGGCAGAGATGCATTTATCGATGAATTTTATCTGAGACCCCAGTACCGTCAACAGGGCATCGGGACTCAAACTTTATTATTTGTCGAGAAGAGCTGTCAAGAGTTAGGAATACAAGCGCTGCATCTAGAAGTTGATTTTGAAAATCCTGATGCACAACGTCTTTATCACCGAGTTGGCTATCAACGCCATAATCGTTTTTTGATGACGAAAATACTATAGCATAATCTTGAAAGCAATCTAGAGGTTAAACTTGAAGAATTATTAAACTAATCCTGTGGATAAAATTTCCTAATTTACTTTTTCTGGCTGAAAAGTTAACTTCATTTCCGGTAAGTCGGAGGTTTGCAGACGGCGCTTAATTTCTGCTTTGGCTGTTTCAAAGGTGGGAAAGTCATCACTCGGCCCAAAGGGAATACCAAAACCAGAACCCACTTCTAGGATTTTGATATTCCCTTTCGCAGGCACTAGCACTTTACGGGGAGAAACATAAAATTTATCGATATATCCGACTCCATTAGCCCAGTGATTTTATTTTTGATTTTATCCTCATCAATCGGTTCATTAAACAAAATCCTAATCAAATCTGCATCATAAGGTCTCATGCGCTTAAACAAACGACCATAAAAATATGTGCCATCGGTTTCTGACTGCATTTGACTTAAGGATTCAGGGGTTACCGCTTTGATCGATCTTCCGGCTAACTTAACATCATGATATTTGCGGATTTCTTTTATCTTTTCTTCAGAGTAACAATAATCATACACATACAGTTCTATGGCATAGCAATTGACATATAAACGATAGACATCGATATAACGAACTGATTCCCAATTGGAAGCATAGGCTTTACGAGAGTTCAATGATGCCTTGATAAATGGGCTTTCTTTTCCACCAAGGCTGAAATTATATTTTTCTTTGAAGGCAGTTCTATCTATAGAAATGTGAATGATATCCAGGGATAACAATTTCTTGTGAAACCACCAATAATTATGATCTGAATCTGCAATATCTTTACGGGGAGGTTCAACACCGAGGATAAAGGCAAAATCAGAAATGGCGACTAAGGTTTCTCGTAAGAGGGTTTCGCTGGGTAATACCTGTTTCGCTTTGACGGGACTCTCGTTTAAGTGGGGATGATATTTTTCAATGCGCCGCTTCTCGACTTCATCAAGTTTATCTTGACTCACCAACTCATAGTAAATGGTGAAGTGTGTTTTCTTCTGTGCTTCGAGTTGAGCGATGCGATGATGGGTTTTGCCTTTCCAGCGTTTACAGATGTTTTTAGCTTTGCCAATGTACCACACCTTGTGAGCTTGATCGAGAACATAATAAATCCCGGAGAACTCTGGAAGCAGTTCTTTGGTTTGTAGGGGGATATGGGGGAGTTGGAGAAGATTGCGATCGCCTTTCATGGCATTGAAGAGAGCTTATTTCATATCTTATGATACCTGAATCTTCATGAGTCTTAATCAATGTTTTCTCTCGTTCCATAACTCCCCCATTGACTCTCTCTATTCTATCTTCTCCATCCTCTCCCTCTTCCCTCCCTTCCCAACCCACTCTACAATCTAAGAGATTAGGAGATGGAGAACCAGGATATGACGCAAGAAGCTGCCAAGACTCGGATTGAAACGGATAGTATGGGGGAAATTGAGGTACAGAACGATCGCTATTGGGGAGCGCAAACCCAGCGATCGCTCAAATATTTCTCGATTGGTCATAATTTTATCCCTCAAGAAGTGATTGTGGCGTTTGCTATCTTGAAAAAAGCCGCCGCAATCACCAATCAGGAACTCAATAAACTCCCGGAAGAAAAAGAAAAATTAATTACCAAAGCAGCCGATGAAATTATTGCCGGTAAGCTTAACGATCATTTTCCCCTGCGCGTGTGGATGACAGGAAGTGGGACGCAGTGCAATATGAACGTCAATGAGGTGATTGCAAATCGGGCGATCGCCTTTGCAGGAGGAAAATTGGGCAGCAAAACCCCCATCCATCCCAACGATCATGTCAATATGTCCCAGTCATCTAATGATACCTTTCCCACCGCGATGCACATTGCCGCAGTTTTGGCGCTCCATCAACACCTGATTCCCAAGGTGACAAAAATGCGGGATGCCCTGCAAAAGAAATCAGAAGCGTTTGCCGATATTGTCAAAATTGGCCGCACCCATCTCCAAGATGCCGTTCCCCTTACCCTCGGTCAAGAGTTTTCGGGTTATGGTGTCCAATTGACCGCAGACTTGAAGCGCATCGAACAAACCCTACCCGACCTGTATGAATTGGCACTCGGAGGAACCGCCGTTGGCACGGGGTTAAACGCACCAAAAGGCTTTGCTCAAATGGTGGCCCGAAAAATTCACCATTTAACCGGATATCCCTTTATTTCTGCACCGAATAAATTCGCCGCAATTGCCGCCCATGATGCCATTATTATGACCAGTGGGGCGTTAAAAACATTGGCCTGTTCCCTGATGAAAATTGCCAATGATATTCGCTTTTTAGGCAGCGGTCCGCGCTGTGGTTTAGGAGAGTTAATCCTACCAGAAAATGAGCCGGGATCTTCGATCATGCCGGGGAAGGTGAATCCCACGCAGTGCGAAGCGATGACTATGGTTGCAGCTCAGGTCATTGGTTATGATACCGCCATTAGTATTGCCGGTTCTCAAGGGCATTTTGAACTGAATGTTTTCAAGCCCATGATGATCTTTAATTTGTTGGAATCAATGACATTATTGGGCGATACTTGCAATAATTTTACCAATTTTCTGCTGGATGGACTGCAAGCGAACCAGAAACAAATCAATACTTATTTAAACGAGTCATTAATGTTGGTAACAGCACTGAGTCCGGCGATCGGCTATGATAATGCAGCGAAGGTTGCCCATTATGCCCTAGACAAAGACTTAACCTTAAAGCAAGCCTGTTTAGAACTAGGCTATATTTCTGCTGAAGAATTCGATCGCATTGTCGTTCCCGAAAAAATGGTTTATCCCCAGTAGATTCTAATTAACATTGGTGTTGGTTAAGCGATCATTGTAGCGAATTTGTGGGGCCGCTTTGTAAAAACCGTGTGCGGTGTCAATAGCGGGTGCATAACAGTAAATCCCAGTTTCCTTGACAAAGGCGATCGTTTGTTTTTTGAAACTTTATGAGGTGGAACTAAATCGGTGTTCAAATTCAGCTAAGATGTGTTGCTGTTTGTCCGAGGAGAGTACAGAGAATAATATAGTTTTGAATCGTCCCCAAAAGGATTGATGGGGTAAAAGAAAGTCAGCAAAAGTTTGGGCAACCTGTGCAGGATTATTCCTAAAAACGCCACATCCCCAAGCCCCTAAGACTAAAGCATCGCAACCATGATGTGCCGCTAGAGTCAAGACTTTACTGGTGCGATCGCGCAATACTTCGGGAATGTGTTGGAGCTGTTTGGGATTATTGCGGGTTATTGCCCCAGCATTAGGAGCCGGACTGGTAATAAAATCGACCAGATAGGGAGCCTCTAGCAAGGTGCCATCATCTTGGCGAAAAACAGGACAATGGGCTGAATAAATCATCCGATTGGAGTACAAGAGATCGCGATGGGCGCGATGATAGTCGTAGTATTGGCGGCATCGAGTTAAACTCTGGTACAGTGCCGAACTGCGAGCTAAACTTTCTTCCTGAGCGTGAGCGCCATTGAGGAATCCACCTCCGGGATTTTTAGAGGAGGCAAAATTAAGCACTCCAATTTTTTCAAAGTCTTGCGATCGCGCGAGACGCTCTGCACCCACTAACGCCGTTTCATTCCTGACGATAAACTCCGTATACTCAAACTGGGGAGCCACAGACAGAACCTGATTTTCAAGGGTAATTAGGGCTTCGGGTTCATAGTATCTTGTGCCTGCTAAACAGGTTTTAATTTCTCGCTGGATATTGACCAGTTGCCCTTGCTCGCTATGATAAGAGCCAGTATTCAGAATATTCAGTGTATCTTGGGCGATCGCCCTACGTTTCATCTTCATCTCGATACCTCGAAACCCAAGAATGATTTAAAAGCGCAAACTTACCTCGACAAAGATATTGGCATTGCAGGTAACTACCCTATCAAAAGAGATTGCGCTACCGGAAGGACATCAAGTAGCGCAAATTGCAAAAAAGCAATGGATATTTCCGTATTATAACCCAAAAATGATTACTCTAAGTCGCGACGACCGGGGTTACGAGAGGGGTCACTCGATAGGAACCCAAATACAAATAAAGCTGCAAAGAAAAGCACAACGATATTAACAACGATTTTGAGCGTGAGCATTTATGTTTCTCCGAACAGATAGGCTTTGGATCATCATATCGAAATTTGGCTGAAAAACCTAGTAGAGGATGGGGGACAGGGAGATATAGGGAGGCAGGCGTTCCCTGAGCGGAGTCGAAGGAAGCGGAGATTACTCATGACTCATTCAAACTTCTTCATTGAGCCAACGTAAGACTTTAATCACCTGTTCTTCTGCTTTAAGAAAGAGGCGATCGAGCCAGAGCAAGAATTTTTCCGTAGGCGATAGGATATATTCATGGCCAGTGGCTTGAGTTTCAATATAATCTGGTGCAGATTCTGGAGTGCTGGACGCTTGCGGTTGACTGATGGATGAGGGTTCGGTGCGATCGCCAATTGTACCAAATAACTCTTCTGAGCTTAACCACGGATCGTCAGTTTTGATAAATGCGGTTTGGGCGATAGGTTGGGGGGAGGGAGTTTTGGGTTTAGAGCGTTGTTCGGATGAGCGATTAGAGTTAAAGCCTGTAGGAGGATGCAGATCTAAAAAAGTCAGCCAAGGGGCGTTAGCGCTCAAGGTGTTCAGTTGGGCAATGGGCTGGGGTTGGTGGGTTTGAGATTCACCAAAGCTGTCAATCGCTAGAGCAACTTCACTTTGTTCCATCCAAGCCATCAGTTGCCAGAAGCGCCGTATGGGGGGAAATAGGTGGGGGCGTTGAGCAAGGATAGACAAGGGAATATGAGGTAGGGAAGTTGCAGAAGGGGGGAGGAGTTTTTGGACGATCGCCTGTTGAATGGTTTGCTGCTGTTGGGGCGTTAAAATATCAAGGGTTTGATTGGTTTGGGAGACGAGGACTAATTTGCCAGAGTTGAGTTGACTGGCAATACCTTGCAGCAGTTGTTTAGAAACAGGATAGGGACTTGAGGGAGTCGGTTGAACCAGAGAAGGAAGTTTAACCGGCGGGTTGAGTTGGGTGACTTCCTGTAAAATTTCCAAAATGGAGGTATCGGGTTCTGTTTCTTGAGGTTCTGGGGAGTTCAGCCAAGGGGTGACGTTCTGCTGAAATTGATGATTAATGGTGCGCCCGCTTTGGAAGAGCCAATAAATGGGATAAACCATGACTTGGAGCGTCCATTCTGCGGCTACTTTTAGGTGGCGGAGGGCGCGGGTTCCCCGGTCAATCCATTGCTGAGAATGGTATTGAAACCTATTTAAAATCCGACTTTGATAGCGATCGCCAAGAGTCATGTTTTCCCCTCTTAACCCATATGATTGTTTTATTCTATAGCATTTGCGATCGGGGGACGGGGTGGGGAAGATGGGGCAATTATCACTTACCAATTACTAATTTATGACTTTCTTTCAACAAACGCTGGATCGGTTGCGATCGCTCACTTGCTTAGATCTACAATCTCAATGGTTATGCTGCCCTGACGATCTTCGGGTTAATCAGGGGGTTGATCCTGAGATTTGGTTGTCCTGGAGTCCCGTTGAGATCAACGCTAAAGGTCATGTGGCTTGGGAAAAAGGTCAAGTCCTCTGGTTCGGACAACACTTTACTGTTCCTGCACAGTTGCAAGGATATCCCCTAGAAGGATTATGCCTCAGATGGAGCCTGATGTGGTGGGCAGAGGTGGCGCAGGTATTTGTTAATGGGGAATGTGTCCAGGAAGGGGATCTGTTTGATTGTGCCACTCGGATTTTATTGAGTCCAGAAGTTGTCCCTGGAATGGAGTTTAATTTGGCTGTACGCTTGGTAAGTCCGGGGCACGATCCGGGGGCTATGGTCCGAAGTTTAGCTCTGTTTGAGGGGCAAACAACGGTCGATCCGGGGTTTATTGCCGATGAGCTAGAAACTTTGTTTTTGTCTGGAGCGGATGATCCGGAGTTTTTAGAGGGGCTGATGGGGGCAATTTCCGGGTTAGACTGGTCTAAGATTGGCGATCGCCCTGAGTTTAATCGTCAGTTAGAGGCATTGGGCGACCATCTATTCTCCCTTAATCTTCCCCCTAGTCCCCAGATTTTCCTCCTTAGCCATGCTCATCTCGACTTAGCTTGGTTATGGCCAGTTTCGGAAACTTGGGAAGCAGCACAGCGAACATTTACATCCGTGTTGCAGTTGCAGACAGAATTTCCTGAGCTTACCTTTGGTCATTCTACTCCCGCCTTGTATGCTTGGCTCGAACATCATCAGCCCCATTTATTTAATGCTATCAAAAATCGAGTTCGCGAAGGCAGATGGGAAATCATTGCTGGCTTGTGGGTTGAACCCGAATTTAATTTAGTTAGTGGCGAATCAATTATTCGTCAAGTCTTGTATGGACAACGCTATATTCGCGAACATTTTGGAGTCTTAAACCGGGTCGCTTGGTTGCCCGATAGTTTTGGATTTTGTTGGCAATTACCACAAATTTTAAAGTTAGGAAAGATTGATTATTTTGTGACTCAAAAGCTCCGTTGGAATGATACCAATGAGTTTCCCCATGAAGTATTTTTCTGGCAAGGTTTGGATGGTACTCAGATATTAAGTCTGATGTCTGCACCCATTGGTGAAGGGATTGATCTGGTCAAGTTAACCCGTTATGCCATGGAGAGCAAAGAGAGGACAGGGAAAGCGCAAGTCCTTGGTTTACCAGGGGTTGGCGATCATGGAGGGGGGCCGAGTCGGGATATGCTGGAGTTGGGGAGGCGATCGCAAGCATCTCGCATTTTTCCCCGCCTTCAGTTCACCAAAGCTCACACTTATTTAGACCATTTAGCCCAAGAAAAAGACTATCCCATTTGGGCCGATGAATTATACTTAGAATTTCATCGGGGCTGTTATACCAGTCATGCCGATCAGAAATTTTATAATCGCCGTTGCGAGCGGTTGTTATACCAAGCAGAACTCTGGTCAAGTTGTGCGAGTTTATTAATGGGATATGACTATCCTCAAGCCAGGTTAGAGCAGGCTTGGAAATCGGTATTATTTAATCAATTTCATGATATTTTACCAGGGTCTTCGATTCCGGAAGTCTTTCAAGAAGCCAATCAGGAATGGCAACAGGTTATTGAAACAACAGAAGAAATCATTCAGCAGGCTTTAGGGGCAATCGCCTCTCAAATTTCCTTTCCCGAACCTCCTGCTTTTGGGGCACAACCCCTCCTGATTTTCAATCCCCTCAACTGGTTCCGTTCTGAGGTCGTATCTATAACTTTGCCAGAAGGGATTCTATCGGCTAAAATTTTGGATTCAGATGGCCAAGAGTGGGTTAGTCAAATTGAAAATAATTTAATCTACTTCTTGACTCCCAATATTCCGTCAGTGGGCTATCAACTGGTTTGGTTCGTGCCGAATACTGAACCGGTTTTATCCGTAGATTATCCTAGGGAGTTCACACTCAAAAACGAATCCCTTGAAGTCACCCTCGATCCGGCAACTGGAGATATCCTAGAATTGTGCGATCGCCAGAATCATCGCTCAGTCCTTAGAGGTTTAGGCAATCAACTACAAGCATTTGTCGATCGAGGGCAATATTGGGACGCTTGGAATATTGATCCTGATTATCAGAAGTTTCCTTTGCCACCAACACAATTAGAATCGATGGACTGGGAAACCTATGGAAAACTGGTGAAAACGATTAAAGTAGTTCGCACGATTGGCCATTCTAAAATCACTCAGTATTATACCTTGTTTGGCAATGAAAATCAACTGAGAATTACCACTTGTGTGAATTGGAAAGAACGTCACACGCTTTTGAAAGTAAGCTTTCCAGTCCAGCTACAAGCCGATTATATGACATATGAAATCCCCTGTGGTGCAATTCGCCGTTCTACCCATTTCAAGACGGAGCAAGATCGGGCAAAATGGGAAGTGCCTGCTCTCAACTGGGCAGATCTAACCGATGAGGTTCAAAACTATGGTGTGAGTCTACTAACGGATTATAAGTCGGGGTACGATCCCCATCCAGATCAATTGCGATTAAGTTTACTGCGCGGCTCAACTTGGCCCGATCCAGAGGCCGATTTAGGAGAGCATGAATTTAAGTATGCACTCTATCCCCATGGCGGCAGTTGGCAAGCAGCAGGAACAGTCCAACGGGGATATGAATTGAATTGTCTTTTACAAGTTTATCCCGGTTCCTTATCGGATCGCGATCAACCCGGAAGCGAGAAGAGTAGACTCAGTTATTTAGAGTTCTCGTCAACTGCTTTGATTTTGACTACTTTTAAGAGATCTGAAGATAATCCGTATCATTGGATCGTTAGAGGTTATGAGTCTCAAGGAACAACTGAGCGCATAGAGGTGAAAAATAACCTAGGTCTTGATTATGGAAACCGGGTTAATTTATTAGAAGAAGAGGACGGAAATACCTCGTTAGAGATTCAACCTTGGGAAATCCTGGCATTGAAGTTCCGCCAAGAGCAGATCTAGAAGGTGACGCTTAGAGCTAAAGTAAAGGAAAATTAATTATGAATCATAATTGTTTCCCCATGCTAAACTAAGGACTGAAGACTTTGATCGGTAGATCCCTTAGTTCGCTTACATTGGCTTGAAGGGTAAGATCCGAATCTAAACTTCTATTTGCTATTGATTCTAGAGGTAATGCATGACTGTATATGTTGGTAATCTTTCTTTTCAGGCCAGTGAAGAGGATATCAGAGAGATATTTGAAGATTATGGAACGGTGGACAAAGTGTCTTTGCCTCTTGACCGTGAATCAGGCAAGAAGCGCGGCTTTGCTTTTGTAGAGATGAATACGGAAGCCGAAGAGGACGCGGCAATAGAGTCCCTTGATGGAGCTGAGTGGATGGGTAGAGTGCTCAAAGTAAATAAGGCTAAACCTCGTGAACCCCGTGGTGGAAATCGCAATCGAGGGTTTTAACACCAAGAAGAGTGTGAGAATAAAGGGGGGTTAAAAATCAATGGTAAGGCGATCGCCAAAAAGAATGAAGTTAACTTTCGATCGGGGGGTCGCCAACCTATTTTTAACCAAAACAGTTGGCCGGGAAAAGAATCTTTATCAAGGAGCTATATCAGCTCTGGTCTGTGCTAAACTGTCTACTGAAGACTAAAATCGGTAGATCACTGTGTTTGTGTTAATGCTTGGCGTATCTCCGAATAGCAACTTCTGCACCTAAATGATTCCGGAGGTATCGCATGTCCGTTTATATTGGTAATTTATCTTATAAAGTCAACGAAGAGGATGTTAGAGAGGTCTTTACTGAATATGGTAGTGTAACGCGGGTGAGTTTGCCCGTTGACAAGGAAACTGGGCGTAAGCGTGGCTTTGGTTTTGTGGAAATGGAAACTGAAGCGGAAGAAGACAAAGCTATTGATGAACTTGACGGCGCTGAATGGATGGACCGAGTTTTGAAAGTGAATAAAGCCAAACCCCGTGAACAACGGTCAAACAACAAGGGATTTTCCCGTTCGCGCTACTAAGACGTAATATCCATGAGGGGATTCAGCAATAATCAGAGCGCTCTGACGGACTGAATCTTCTGTCGCTCCAACGTTTTAGGCTTCGAGCAAGCTGATTTGTTCAAAAGCTTATCTGCTACTTTAGCACTTCGTTACCCAGTTAATTGACCAGTAATTGTGCCTTAATTAACAGTAGAGGGCGATCGGGTCTTCAACTGTGACCCTAGCCCATGCGAAGTGCTAGATCAATGTATACACCTAATCCATTCATTCTAGAGGTAATTCATGACAATTTATATCGGTAATTTATCTTATGATGCCACGGAAGACGATCTCAGGGTCGTTTTTACAGACTACGGTTCCGTCAAGCGAGTCACTTTACCGACTGACCGGGAAACGGGGCGTATCAGAGGTTTTGCTTTTGTCGATATGCAAGAAGATGCAGAAGAAGAAAGTGCTATTTCGAGCCTTGATGGGGCAGAATGGATGGGTCGCCAGCTTAGAGTCAATAAGGCTAAACCCCGTGAGGATAACAGAGGAGGAGGAGGAGGACGGCGCAGAGATCGATACTAAGATCTAAGTAGTTTTAAGTAGAGGCTCTTCCTCAGATTGAACGTGAAGTTAGACTCTCCAGATTCATCTGGTATTGAGACTATAACTCTTCAAATCCCAAAAATCACTCAGACACAGAAAACCCAGAATTTTTTTGGTGTTGTTTGTGTCTTTTTTAAGGCCTGATATCAATATGAGATTAGAACTCGATACTTACGCCGATCTCAACTCTCCTATGCATCGCTGGGAACCTCGATGTAAGTTCATTGGATTAATGGGGTTGATTTTTTCGTTTTCAGGGATTCAATCTTTAATCTTGTTACCCGTAATCTTAGGAATAACATTAGTATTCTACGTTATTTCTTGGCTTCCCTGGTCTTTTTTACGCCAACGCTTGCGCTATCCGGGCTGGTTTTTGTTGGGCATTGTAATCTTTTTACCCTTTATTGCGGGAGAAACCGTCCTGTGGGAATGGGGAGTAGTTTCCGTGCGTTTGGAAGGATGTTTGGCCGTCATTTTAATCAGTGTACGGTTTTTCTGTATTTTGGTTTTGGCTTTAATTTTGTTTGGTACTGCCCCATTTTTAATCATGATTAAGGCGATGGGACAATTGGGGTTGCCTTTGGTTTTGGGGGATATGATGCTTTTGAGCTATCGTTATTTAACAGAATTTGGCGATCGCCTGAAAACACTAAAAATAGCGTCTCGTTTGCGGGGGTTTGATCCCAAGCGATTCAGTTGGCGCAACATTCAAACCTTAGCCGCTTTAATGGGAACCTTGTTGGTGAGAACCTATGAACAGTCAGAGAGGGTGTATCAGGCTATGCGTTTGCGGGGGTATGGTCACAGTCGTAGCATGTTAAAATATGCCTCATCAATCGATCCCCCAGATTACATCGCGACTCTAGGAGTTTTGGGGATTGCTCTTGGGTTGGCGATCGCTCAAATCCTCCTCAACTCTTGATCCTTGCTCTTTTTGATTCGTCACTCGGAGAGATCTTATGTTACTCAATTATGGAAGAGAAATTCCTCCCTACGAACAAGATATTGCTCGTATCGGCTGTATTCAAAACCATGGATTTTTGATTGCTCTGGAAGAAGAGAATTTTAGAGTTGTTTATGCCAGCGACAATATTGAAGATCTCTTTGGACTACCTCCACAAGAATTACTGGGTCAGAATGTGGATGTCCTAATATCTCGAAAGCGCTTAAAACAAGAGATTACTAAACTTTCTGAATCTTCGAGCTTCATGATTCATGCCAGACTGAAAAGTCAAAAGCCATCTCGTAAAGTACTTCCTGTTTCCATTCATCGCAATTTAGATAATCTGATTATTCTGGAATTTGAGAACAACCGATCCGGGAAATCATCTGATATGGGGTTAACCTTAGAACTCACGCAGGAAATCAGTAAAAAACTCAAGGTAGACACGGATTTACAACGGTCGTGTGAAACCTTGGCACAAGAAATAAAAAGAATCACTCAATTCGATCGAGTGATGATTTACCAATACGATCAAGAGTTTAATGGACAAGTTATTGCCGAAGCTAAAAATGCTGAGATAGAACCCTTTCTGGGTTTGCATTTCCCAAAACAAGATACTCAATTTTGTTTGGAAATCTTAGAAGAAATTTGGTCGAGGATGATTCCAGATGTTCAATCTAAGACCATCCCCATACTATCGGATAAACAAAATGTTGGCGAGCAATCCTTGAATTTAACCCATTCTATTCTACGGGGACATACAAGTTGCCATCAGGAATATCTAAAAAACATGGGAGTTGGGGCAAGTTTAGTCTTGTCTTTAAAGAAGGAAGGAAAACTATGGGGACTGGTATCTTGCCACCATTGTAGCCCGAAATATGTATCCCATAAAGTGAGGCAAGTTGGAGAATTTATTTGTCAGCTTTTTTCGATAGAATTGAGTACAAAAACCGATCATGAAATTTATGAATATCGAGTCGAATCAAGTGGCGTTCAATCCCAACTTCTGGCATTCATGGGTCGGGATCATACCTTTATTGATGGTTTAGTGAACCATAAACCTAATTTATTGGATTTAGTCAATGCCCAAGGGGCTGCCATTTTCTGGAATGGCTCGTATACCACTCTGGGAATAACCCCAGAAGAACAAGACATTAGACAGTTAATTGCATGGCTCGATCGCAATCTAGAAGATGATTGTTTTTCTACTCAAAGTTTAGCTCAAGTCTATCCTCAAGCAGAGACTTTTGAGCAAACAGCAGTGGGTTTATTGGCAGTCTATATCTCCCAAGATAATTATTTGCTCTGGTTTCGTCCAGAAGTTCTACAGACAATCAGTTGGGGAGGGAATCCCTATGAAAAACAAGAAGTTAAGGACGAAAACAACCAGATAAAATTATTGCCTCGGAATTCGTTTGAAGCCTGGAAAGAAATTATTCATGGTAAATCTTTACCCTGGAGAACTCATGAAATTGAAGCAGCAAAAGAGCTGCGAAAATCTCTAATTCATATCATTTTAAATCAAGTGGATGAATTATCAAAGTTGACCCGAGAATTGGAGCGTTCTAATGCCGAGCTGGAAAAATTTGCTTATATTACTTCCCACGATCTACAGGAACCGTTGAATCTGATTGCTAGTTATGTAGAATTGCTGGAAATGCGCTATGAAGATCGATTCGATAAAGATGGAAAAGACTTCTTAGGTTTTGTGGTGGAAGGGGTGAGCCATATGCAAGGTTTGATTGATGATTTGTTGGCTTATTCAAGAGTGGGAAGAAAAGATGAAGAGTTTGTTTGGATAAATGCAGAAGATAGTCTGAAACGGAGTTTGGTCAACTTACAGATTCGGATTGCCGAAGTGAAAGCTCAGATTACCTATGATTCTCTTCCTAATATTCTGGGCGATACAACCCAATTAACACAACTGTTTCAGAATTTAATTAGTAATGCTCTCAAGTTTCACCGGGATAATATTTCCCAGGTTCATATTGGAGTTCGAGAGCAAAGAGAAGAATGGTTGTTTTCAGTACAAGATAATGGGATTGGTATTGAGAAAGAAATGGCCGATCGTATTTTTACCATTTTCCAACGTCTTCATACCCGTGAAGAATACGAAGGTACAGGCATTGGACTGGCTATTTGTAAAAAAATAGTTGAAGTTCATGGCGGTAAAATATGGGTGGAATCCGAAGTAGGTCAAGGGTCAACTTTTTATTTTACTATTCCTAAGCAGACTGTCTAGATGCGACATCGGTTAAGGTGTAACTGGATTAGACTTGACATTGCCAATCCCCATGGTTATTATTGCTCAAAAGTGCTTAATATTTTTTAACAAAAATAGGCTGTAATTTAAATGACTAATTTGGATCAAGTTCATCGGATTTTAATGATCGAGGATAATTCGGCCCATGTGCGTTTAATTCAGGAAGGGTTTAAACAAATTACTCGGCCATATCAGATTCGATCTGTAGATAATGGAGTAGATGCGATCGCCTATTTACGTTCTGAACCTCCATTTACAGAACGTCTTCTTCCTGATTTAGTGCTGCTTGACTTAAATTTACCCCGAAAAAATGGTCGAGAAGTGCTAGCAGAAATTAAAACCGATCCTAAACTTAAACATATCCCTATTTTGATTTTAAGTACATCTCAACGGCCAGAAGATATCCAAGAAAGCTACCAGTTACATGCCAATTGTTATCTTCATAAACCTAACAATCTGAAACAACTTTTTCATCTGGTTGAGCAAATTGAAACGTTTTGGTTTCGCACGGTTTCCCTTCCTCTGACTTGATCCCTAACAGTTTTAGCGAGGATTGTTAATTTTTGTAAATAGAATAAAGCTTTGATGTTCTAATTGAGACGAATCCTTCTAGAATATAGAAATAAGTTGAAAAACTGTAATATAAAATCTAAATTCTTAAGAAGGGTGATTGACGGTGGAAGACCCCTTAGTTCAAATTCAGATCCTTTTAATTGAAGACAATCGTGCTGAAGCTCGTCTACTACAGGAGCGTTTGAAACAAGCGCCTTCTATGGAGGTTGAGCTTACCCATGTGAGTCGGTTATCAGAAGCTCTCAATCAACTAGAAGAGCAGGTGTTTAAGATAATCTTGCTGGATTTGAGTTTACCGGATGCTCAAGGGCTAGAGTCCCTAAATCCTCTGATGGAGAAAGTACCAGATGTACCAATTATTGTATTGACAAA
Source organism: Roseofilum sp. (assembly GCF_982964205.1). Lineage (NCBI taxonomy): Bacteria > Bacillati > Cyanobacteriota > Cyanophyceae > Desertifilales > Desertifilaceae > Roseofilum > Roseofilum sp. The sequence continues at coordinate 34,435 of NZ_CEZBFX010000043.1, forward strand.
TAATACGGATAGTGCGTTAGCGGTAGAAGCGGTACGTCAAGGGGCGCAGGATTATTTGATCAAACGACAGTTAAATACGGAGTTGCTGACGCGATCGCTGCGCTACGCGATTGAACGGAAACAATCCTCTGATGCTCTGCGAAAAGCTAACGAAACCTTAGAACAGCGAGTGATTCAGCGTACGACTGATTTGGTACAAGCTAATCTACGCCTAAAACAAGAAATTAGCGATCGCCAGAACCTTGAAGAAGCCCTTCAGCAAGAAAAAGAACTGGCTCAAATCACACTTAATTCTATCGGTGATGCAGTGATTGTCACCAATGTCAATCACCAAATTGAATCTCTCAACCCAGTCGCAGAAAAACTGATGGGTTTAACCAGTTATGCGACTCAAGGTAGATCGGTTAGTCAAATTTTCTCTAACAGCGATATTAAGCAAAAACCAATTGAAATCCTGATTCATCAATGCCTGACCACAGGAAAAATTGTTAAAGTCTCTAACTACGCCCTTTACTTTAAGAGCGATCGCCAACATTATATTATTGAACTGTGCATTGCGCCCATTCGCTTAAAGGGTAATCTCCTAGTGGGAACCGTGATTGTTTGCCGAGATGTCACTTCAGCCCGTAACCTCGCCCATCAACTCTCTTGGCAAGCAAGCCACGATCCCCTCACCGGTTTAATTAATCGCCGAGAATTTGAGCAATGCCTCAAAGCTGCTCTTGAGGAAACCCATCAATTGAATCAACAGCATATTTTATGCTATTTAGACTTAGATCAATTCAAAATCGTTAATGATACCTGTGGCCATTCTGCCGGAGATCAACTGCTGCGTCAAATTACCGGTATTCTACAAAGTAATATTCGCAAAACTGATACCTTTGGTCGTCTAGGCGGAGATGAATTTGGATTATTATTGCATTATTGTTCCGTGGGTGAAGGGCAAAAAGTTGCGCAAAAAATCATTGAAACCATTCAAAGTTTTCGCTTCGTTTGGGAAGATAAACTCTTTACGATAGGAGTGAGTATTGGCTTAGTCCCGATCGATCGATCCATTGAAAATGAACATATTGCCCTGAGTGCTGCCGATACGGCTATGTATGCCGCTAAAGAAGGGGGACGTAACCGGATTCATATTTACCAAATCGAAGATCGAGAAGTGGTGAAACGGCAAGGCGATATGGAATGGGTTGCTCGCATTAATCGTGCCCTAGAAGAGAATCAATTTTGCTTGTATATCCAACAAATTGTTCCTCTAAATTCCAGGTCTAACACTCGACTTTTTGGCGAACTGTTTATCCGTATGATTGATGGAAAAGGAACTCTTGTTCCTCCCATGGCTTTTCTACCAGCGGCTGAACGTTACGATCTGATGCCAGCAATCGATCGATGGGTGATTCGCCATTTATTTCAACAGTTATCCGATCAGATTAGTCAAAGATCGGGGGGGCAATATAATCGCTTATTGAAGCCGATTTATTTGATTAATTTATCGGGGGCAAGTTTTAATGATGTTTCGTTTTTAAAGTTCCTCAAAGAACAATTTTGGTTATATCATATTCCCCCCTCTCTAATTGGGTTTGAAATTACTGAAACGGTTGCCATTACGCACTTGAATCAGGCGGTCAGATTTATTACAGAGTTAAAAGAATTGGGATGTCAATTTGCCTTGGATGATTTTGGCAGTGGCATGTCCTCGTTTACTTATTTGAAACAATTGCCGATTGATTACTTAAAGATTGATGGAGCGTTTATTAAGAGTTTAATAGAGGATCGAATGAATCGAGTAATGGTGGAATCAATTCAGCGTATTGCTCAAGTGATGGGGTTAAAAACGATTGCTGAATCCATTGAAAATGAAGAAATTTTAGCGGAAGTGAAAGCCTTGGGGATTAACTATGCTCAGGGTTATGGAATTCATAAACCCCACCGGTTTACCCTGGAAAAAAAGTTGGAATTGATGTATAGTGCTTTGCCTGGGTAATGGGGAATGGGGAATAGGGAATAGGGACTTTTTGTGTTTGGAGTGTGTCCCTAATTCCCCTATCTCTCCAAGAAATGTGACGTTTTATTACGATTTTCGGGAATTTGCATAAAATTACCCTGAAAAAATAGAGATCCTTATAGAAGTGCATAAATTTAATTAGGGATGGAGCCATGAATTATCGCTATCGATTGGCGACTCTAGAGGATGCAGAACAAATTGCCCCACTATGGGTGGAATCTGCCGCAGAGCGCCAAGAAATTGACCCATCTATGCGGGTAAAACCAAATTTTGACTTTAATGCTTAATATTCGCCATCAATTGGCTAAACCACTCACCTATGCCTGGGTTTTGGAGGTTGAAGGGGCGATCGCCAGTTGCTTGATTATTTATTTCTCTGAACCATCATTTTTACCTTACCCTTCTCACCTCCACCCTAGGAATCTTTAGCCTCGCCCCCAAAACCCTTACCCAACCAATTATTCCCGCCATGGATGGTACAGGAACCCTCGTCAATACTCAAGGCAATCAATTCAATATTCAAGGCGGACAACTTTCCGGAAATGGACGCAACCTATTCCATAGTCTTGAACAACTCGGATTATCTCAAGGGCAAATTGCCAACTTCATGAGTACTCCTCAAATTCAGAATATTTTAACCCGAGTCAACGGAGGCAATGCCTCCATTATCAACGGTTTAATTCAAGTCTCTGGTGGCAACTCTAACCTCTTCATTATGAATCCTGCCGGAATTGTGTTTGGTCCCAATGCCCAGCTCAATGTTCCCGCCGATTTTATCGCCACTACTGCCACCGCAATTGGCTTGGGTAATGGACAATGGTTTAACGCAGTAGGCGACAATAACTGGAGTCAACTCGTCGGCACGCCCCATGAATTTCGCTTCGATCTTAATGGCTCCGGCAGTATCGTTAACTTCGGAGACTTGAAGCTTTCCGAAGGTTCCAATCTCACTTTAATGGGCGCAAATGTTATTAATCTGGGAACCTTAGAAGCCCCTGGCGGAACCATCAATATCCTCGCCATTCCCGACCAACAAATTATTAGAATTACCCAAGAAGGATACCTATTAAGCCTCGATATTCCCCTAGATGAGAATCAGGAAGAATCCCCAATCACCCCCCTCCAAATTCCCGAACTTCTCACCCATTCAGGACTCGATCATGCCGATCGATTTCAAGTTAACGAACAAGGGCAAATTGTCCTCTCTGGAAGTGGCATAGAAATTCCCGATGTTAATGGAGTCTCCCTCATCTCCGGAACCGTAAATACATCCGCAGAAAATGGCGGTATCATTAACATTATGGGAGAGCGCATCGGAATTATTGACGCAACCCTCAATGTTTCCGGAAGATTTGATGGTGGAACACTGAGAATAGGCGGTGACTTTACAGCGCGAAGCGCTGTATCGCGATTGAAGCCACAAATAATATCACCATTGAAGACCTGAGCAATAATCTGCTACAAGGCTCTCAATATAGATTAACCTTTGTTGCTGATGCTGACAAGGACGGACAAGGCTCATTTTCCATGGATGCAGAAGATAGAATTCACACTGCTGGACCAGTTAATATTTCCGGAGCAGGGCTAAGAATTGGCACAATTTCCACTTCATCCGCAGTGGGAGATAGTACCTCATTACCCCTCTTCTATCACTCTAGGCAGAGGAAAATAAGAAATCAGGCTCAAGGGAG
>NZ_CEZBFX010000044.1:0-36877 GCF_982964205.1 Roseofilum sp.
AAATCCCTTATCTTAATTCCTATCTTGATTCGGCAGAGTGACAAAAGAGGGGTATAGTTCCACGCTTCTGTCGTTCTTCCTCCCCAGAGGGTATATTCCCGCTTGTGATGAGACCATCGCAGCTTTATTGATTCACCTTTTCACCAAGGCGATCTCGATCTCCGAAAATGACAGAAGAAGGATAGAGAACAATCGCCATATAATATAGGATTAAAGGTTACTTTGAAATTCTTCAAGTAAATCCATTAAATTTAACTGTGCTTGCATGGGCATTAAATCTAATAGGGGAATTTGCCTGCGTCCTCCCCCTAACTTTACAGTTATCTCTTGCAAAATTTCCAACACTTTGTTTTCTTCGAGCTGCTCTTCTGCTAATAAAGGATAGAGGCGCTCGGCTAAAGGGGTATGAAGATGGGCATCATTGAGATAAAGATGCCATTTGGCAATATCCATATAGACATTTTCACCGATTTCTGCCGCTAAGTTTTCAATGGCTTCTGTGGGATAGTTGCGACTCATGAATGTTCCTCCTCTTCAGTATTGGAGATCGGGTAATAGTCAATTATACAACCACTACTTATTGACGAAACTTAAATATATGTTAAAACAGACCTACTAGAGTGGATCGATAACCGGATGGATAACTTCCTTCATAAATTAATTCAAGAATCAAACTCTTTTTTTTATAAACATACTATTGTTTGCCTGATTCTATTATTTTGTTTGAGTATTGGTATCGGTTTAGCAAATACCTATGAAATGTCATCAAATTTAATTGAAGATCAAGCAATATCAACAGCAATTTCCTATTCTAATTTAATCCAAGAAGCTAGAAATTTGTATAGTTCTGAGGTGGTCGATCGCGCCCAAGATGTTGATGGCATTTCTGTTTCTCATGATTATCTAAATATTACAGGTGCAATTCCTTTACCCGCAACGTTCTTGATGAAGTTAGGATGGAAGATTGGCGAACAAAATACGGGGATGATGGTTAAGCTCTATAGTGACTATCCTTTTCGCGGTGGCCAAGCGATGATCAAACAAACCATTAGCGATCGATTTGAGCAAGATGCTTTATCCGCCCTAAGAAAGAGACCGAATGAACCCTATTACCGATTTGAAAAAATGGCAGGATATTCATCTTTACGATATGCCCAAGCAGACATTATGGAGCCAACTTGTGTTGCTTGTCATAATACCCATCCAGATAGCCCAAAAACAGATTGGAAAATAGGAGATGTACGTGGGATTTTAGAGATTATTTTACCTTTAGATGAGTTTATTGAAGAAACTCATGAGCATTTAAAGGAAACATTGATGATGCTGTTGTTTCACTCGATTTTGGCTCTTTCAGCGATTGCTGTCGTGATTAATCGATTGCGCCAAACGTCGAAAGAGCTGGAAAGGCGAGTGGTTGAACGAACCGCTCAACTCCAAGAAGCGAATAAAGAACTCGAAAGTGAACAACAAAAATCCGATCGCCTCTTGCTCAATATACTTCCCAAACCGATCGCTGACCAATTGAAGCAGGGCCATAATCCGATCGCCGAATGGTTTCCTGAAGTTACAATTTTATTCGCAGATATAGTGGGATTTACGAAGTTAGCCTCGTCAATTTCTGCACCTACATTAGTCAATTATCTCAATGAAATTTTTTCGTCCTTTGATTATTGGGCAGATGAGTATCAGTTGGAAAAAATTAAAACCATTGGGGATAATTATATGGTCGTGGGAGGTGTACCCACCAATCGACCAAATGTGGCGATCGCTGTAGCGGAAATGGCGCTGAAAATCCAAGAAGAGGTGTTTAAGTTTAATCTGAAACACCAAACCCTGCTCACTATCCGCATTGGGATCAATACCGGGCCAGTTGTGGCTGGGGTGATTGGTAAGAAAAAATTTATTTATGACCTTTGGGGCGATGCGGTGAATATTGCCAGCCGAATGGAATCCCATTGTCTACCTGGGAAAATACAGGTAACAAAAGAAACCTATAATGCATTGAGAGATGACTACCAGTTAGAAAAGCGAGGTGAGATTGAGGTCAAAGGCAAAGGAAAAATGACTACCTATTTTCTGGAAGGGCGAATAACTCCATAGGGCGATGAATCTTCCTGAGCGATCGCCACTCTATAGAATCGCCATTGACTTCAGACAATAAACTCTTGCTCAGTCAGCCTTTGAGCTATTAATAGATCCTTAAAAGAGCCTAAGATTGCTCTGCAAAGGTCAAAAAGCTGATACAATCCCTCAAAGTGCTTAAGTAATTTTGATAAAAGGTTCCTGGATGACCAACTACAGTAGTTCTGAAGCCATAGCCGATCTTAATCGCCGAAGAGTGATTAACACGATCACCTTAACCCTGCCTAGAATAGGGTTCATTGTGGCGATCGCCGCAGTAATCTGGTGGGAAAAAGGGGTGACTCCCCTTGATATCGCCTTACTCGTCGGTTTTTACATCCTCACCATTCTAGGGGTGAGTGTAGGATATCATCGCTTATTCTCCCATAAAGCGTTTAAGACTGGACCCATTCTGAAAGCCCTGATCGGTATTGCTGCTTGTATATCGACTCAAGGAACAATTGCCAGTTGGGTAAGCCACCATCGCCAGCATCACCTATACAGCGATCAACCTGGAGATGTTCATTCGCCCCACCTACATGGCAAAAGCTTCTGGGGACAACTGCAAGGATTTTGGCATGGTCATTTTGGTTGGATGGTTGGTGCAACTTGGGTGGAACCCTTACCCTATATCAATGACTTAAAAAGCGATCGCATTGTGCAAATAGTCGATCGCTGGTGTTTAATCTGGATTGTACTGGGTTTAGCGCTCCCGGCGGCCATTGAAGGAGCCATTTGTGGATCTTGGGAAGGCGCTCTGCGAGGGCTGATCTGGGGCGGAGCTTTACGAATTATGCTCAGTTTCCAAGGAACCCTCTCCGTTAACTCGATTTGCCATTTGTGGGGGACTCAACCCTTCAAGACTGGAGACTTCAGCCGCAATAATCCCCTGATTGCCATTATTACTCTAGGGGAAGGTTGGCACAATAACCATCATGCTTTTCCTTACTCTGCCCGGTTTAGCATGAATTGGTGGCAAGTCGATTTTTCTTGGTGGGTGATTGCCCTGCTGCAACGCCTGGGTTTAGTCTGGGATGTTAAATTCCCTTCGGATCAAGATATTGAGCGCAAGCAACAGGAAAATGCTGTTCTGGCTAATTAGCTCCTAGTTCTTGCTTCACCCTCTTCTGTCACTTTGGGACAAAGGGGGATGAAATTCTAATTATTGATGATATGTTAGCGATCGCAGCACTCTTACCTAGTTTGGGAAGTGGCGATCGCCCGTATTTAATCTCCCCTGTGTGATCGAGCACAATGCAGCACTTTTCTGTACTATCAGCTACATTGACTGTTTTTAACGATAGGCAGAATAGTTAAAAGCTCCATCAAATTATTATTTGCTCCCCCTATCTCCCTATCAAAGCACAAAGCACTGTACATGCTATTCCTTTATCTACCCGCCCCTTTTGCCTCTTCGATCCAGCGATCGAACTGCTCTTGATTATCCTTCACCCATTCTTGAGCCAGACGGCGCATATCTTCCGTCGTATTCTGCCCTCCTTTAATCCGTAAACTTGCCTCATTCATATCTTCCAGGGGAATTTGCACCAACTCAAACCAGCGTTTAGCTACTGGATTATCCGCTATAAATTTTGGGTTAGATATCACTTTCTGAGTTGGTCTAGAAAAACCAAGATTCTTTCCATTAAATGTAGTATCCTCCTCAGTTAAATCAGTAATATATTCTGGGGAAGAAGTAAAAGGAACTTCTAACCAAATCACATCCTCATTTAGCTTTAAAATGACAAAAATCCAATGGGGATTATAGGCATAATATAAAATAGATTCTCCTTCTTCATAACGAGTAATAGCATCCGCCAATAAAGCCACATAACTTCCTTGATCGTGTTCCACTGTATCTTGAAGTTCATACTCCTTAATGTGATGATTGATCCCCAACTCACAACCCCAACCCGGATTACATCCAGTTAAATTTGCTTTACCATCACTATCCAAATCAAACAGTTTGGCAATTTCTGGATCTTGAAGCTGCTCTATATTATAAATTTCATATTTATCTGCTGTCTTTTTATCAATCAGATATCCTTGAGTTGCTGATGGAATTAAAAGCCCTAACCCGATTAACTTTTCTTCCCCACCAGCATTTTCAAAAAAAAGTTCATGCCCAGGTTGATAATAAACAACGCTATAATCTAAATCTCCGTTAGCAACAGCAATGTAAATTGCTGGATATTCCAGCTCTTTTACTGGATCGATTTTATAACCTAGCGTTTCTAGACCTAAATTAACAACCTGAGTTTGAAAACTTTCCTCAACCCAGCTACTATGTCCCGAACGAATAGTTACCTCTTCCAGTGACAAGTTACCCCTCGAATCACTAGATTCAGATGTAGGTTGACAGGACATTAATCCAAGCAACACAGACATAAAAGCAGTGAGTATGATAAATTTTTGAGAGAATTGGATAGTCATGAGATTCCTAATAGAGGAGAAGACGAAGCAAAGGATTATGAGTATAGCGATTCTCTCTTCTCTAGAGTATAGCTTGAAACCTTAGACTCTAAGCAATGCTAGCTATTGTGTATTCAAAGCGCTATATAGGTTAAGCCGCATCGATTATACTCGTTTATTCACTGGCTCCTTTTGCCTCTTCAATCCAGCGATCAAACTGCTCTTGATTTTCACTCACCCACTCTTGTGCCATACGGCGTAGATCTTCTGCTGTATTCTCCCCTTCTTTAATCCGTAAACTTGCTTCATTCATATCTTCCAGAGGAATTTGCACCAATTCAAACCAGCGTTTTGCAACTGGATTATTTTCTAAAAACATCGGGTTAGATATAACTTGCTGAGTATTGGCAGGTAACCCAAGATTTTTACCCTCAAATGTAGTATCTTTTTCTGAAAGATCGCTCGAATCTCCTGGTAAAGAAGTAAAAGGGACTTCTAGCCAAATCACATCTTCACCTGGCTTTAACACAGCACTAATCCAATGGGGATTATAGGTATAATAGAAGATTGGTTCTTCCTCTTCATAACGAGTCATTGCATCAGCTAATAAAGCCGTATAACTTCCTTGATCGTGCTCTACTGTATCTTGAAGTTTATAGGCTTCAATATGATGATTTGTGGTTAGCTCACAACTCCAACCTGGATTACATCCAGTTAAATTTGCTTTTCCATCTCCATCAAAGTCAAACAATTTAGCAATTTCTGGATCTTGAAATTGTTCTAGATTAGAAATATTGTACTCCTCTGCTGTTTTTTTATCAATCAGATATCCTTGGAGTCCTGATGTCGTTAAAAGCCCCAAACCGACTAATTTTTCTTCACCACCAGCATTCTTAAAGAAATCATTATGCCCCGGTTGATAATACACAACGCTATAATCTAAATCTCCATTGGCAACAGAAAGATAAACTGCTGGATACTCCAATTCTTTTACTGGATCGATGGTATAGCCTAGCTTTTCTAGACCTAGATTGACAATTTGAGTTTGAAAACTTTCCTCAACCCAGCTACTATGTCCAGAACGAATAGTTACCTCTTCGAGGGATAAGTTACCGCTCGAACCACTAGGTTCAGATGTGGTTTGACAGGACATTAATCCAAGCAATAGAGACATAAAAGCCGTGAATATGATATTTTTTTGAGAGGGTTTAATAGTCACGATATTCTAAATCAGACATTGCAAAATAATGATAACAATTTTGATCTATATTTATCTATTTATCTTCATAAAATTTATTGATTTGCTCCTTTCGCTTCAGCCAACCATTGATCGAACTGCTCTTGATTTGCACTCACCCATTCTTCTGCTAAACGGCGGATATCCTCCTGAGAATTTTCACCTTCTTTAATCCGTAAACTTATTTTATCCCTATCTGGAAGGGGGATTTGTACCCTCTCAAACCAACGTTTTGCAATGGGATAATTGTCTGCAAAGGTTTTATTAATCACCATATTCTGTTGGCTTCCTGGAAACCCTGTATTTTTGCCATTAAATGTAGTCTCTTGTGCGGTTAAATTACTCAATCCTTCTGGGAGAGAGGTAAAAGGAACTTCTAACCAAACCGCTTCTTGATCCGTTTCTAAAATGGCAAATATCCAATGGGGATTATAGGCATAGAATAAAATGGGTTTTCCTTGTTCATAACGAGTAATTACATTAGCCAGAAGAGCAGTATAATTTCCTCGATCTTGTTCAACGGTATCTTCGAGTTCGTAGGCTTGGATGTGATGATCGATCATCGCTTCGCAACTCCAACCTGTATTACATCCCGCTAAATTGGCTTTTCCATTTCCATCTAAATCGAATAGTTTTGCCAGTTGTGGATCTTTCAATTGAGCAATGTTATTAATTCCATATTGATCGGCTGTTTTCTTGTCAATTCTGTATCCTTGGCTTCCTTCAGGAATCAACAATCCTGAGATCTCCAATTTTTCATTACCACCAGCATTTTCAAAAAAATCTTTATGGGCTGGGTTATAATAGATGACCGTATAATCGAGGTCGCTATTAGCCAGAGAAATATAGATAACAGAGTAATCTAGTTCTTTGACGGTATCTATAGTGTAACCCAATTTTTCTAGTCCCAAATTTACAACTTCTGTTTGAAAACTTTCTTCCACAAAACCACTATGGGCGGCTCTAATCGTAACGGGTTCAGAATGTTTATCGGCTCTTTGGGTGGGTTGGCAGGCGATTAATCCTATCATTAGGGAAAGAGTTGTAGGAATTAATCGGGATTTTAACATTGATATTCTTTTATTCATTTTGTAAGATGGTTTCTTTCACCATTGCCAAGTGTTTCGGCAACTGTTTTTGGTTGTCAAATAAACGATTCACTCGTGCGTAAGCATTTCCGCGTAAACGATTGGCATAGTCAGTTTCGATCGCCTCCACCAAGACGTTGGCTAAGGCTTCTGGATCGCCAGGACGCACCAAATACCCTTCGTGGCGATCGCCGATCATCTCCGGTATCCCAAACACATTCGTGCTGACAATTTTTAACTCAAACGCCATCGCTTCTAAAACCACCCTCGGAAAAGACTCTTCAAAACTGGTACATACAAATATATCGGTTAAGCCAAAAAAGTCAAACACATAGCGCGTTTCTGGATACATTTTCACGTAATCCAGCTTTAGCCTCTCTTGCACTTGACGCAAATAGTCAAGATAGATAATTTCGCGAGTTCCCACAATCAGAAACTCTAGGTTCTTAAACTGCGAGACTGGATAAATCTTCTCTAATTGCTTAATGGCTTCTAAGAAAATATGCTGTCCTTTACGCTCGCACGTTGTTCCAATCACCGAAATCACTGTTTTTTCTTCAGAAATCCCATATTTCTGCCGTAAATAAGATTTGCTATTACTTTGGCGAAACTCGGCAATTTTTTCTAAATTCATGCCTCCAGGAATCGTCCGAAAACGGCCGTGAATATCGAGATCGTGGAAAATTTGCCGCGTGGCATCAGCGACAAAGATAACCCGCGATGCATTCTGAAAACAACGCTCCAATAAACCCCGCATCACTTGTGGAGGAGAGTCACCAAAAAAGTTTCGTAAACTGCGCTCAACGGTGCAACTTTCATGGATATGCCAAATACTCGGTAAGCCAAACAATTGGGCTAATTCTATTCCCCAAAAACCGACCATCGTATTGGACATCACCAGATCGAACTCGGTCATGTCTAGGACTTTTCCCACCTGTTGGAGACGCTGATGGTAGGTTTCTAGGCTATTATCGACCCGTTGCAGATTATCTTCAATTAGTTTAACCGGAATATTAAGCGCTTCGTAATCGTTGCGTAACGGTCCATCGACGAGGGAAACAACATTAACTTGGCATTCTCCCGACTCGACAAAATGCTTGGCAAAATTGTAAGCCATTAAGGGAGCGCCTTCGAGGGCTAAATTGTGGGTAACCAGAAGAATTTTTATCCCGGAAATTCGACGACTATGGACATAGTGAAGGGGATTTAAATCCATAGTCATGGAGTCGATATTAATATTGGAGTTAATGTAAGGGTCTTTTTTCCCCTGATATCGCTCCATAAAATTTAGGTGTTCCTTGGGATTATAATAGTCTCCCCGTGAAGCACTTCCTTGATGAATGAGGGTAGCTTGAGGGGTATAAACGATCCGCTTACCGGTTTCTTGCACCCGTAAACAATAGTCCACATCATTGAGTTCTAAGCCCAATTTTTCCCGATCAAATCCCCCGATTTGATGGTAAAGTTCGGTGGATGTAAGCAAACAGGCTCCGGTAACGGCAGAGACATTTCGGGTGGTGTGGGGATAGAAGAGATAACCGAGTTCTTCTTTGCGTAACCCGTGGAATAAATGACCGGCTAATCCACCATTGGGGCCGATACAAACGCCGGCATGTTGTAGGGTATTATCAGGATAAAGGAGGCGAGCGCCAACGACTCCGACTCCTTCAATGGACATCCATCCCACCATGTCTTCGAGCCAACCGGGGGCGATCGCCGTAATATCATTGTTAAGCTGCAACATGAGGGGCGTTTTCACCTGTGCAGCACCAAGATTCACTAAGCGAGAATAGTTAAAGCCCTCCCGTCCGCTTAAACTGGGGTCAGGGCGTTGGGTTCTAATCACCTGATAGGTTAATTTGAGGTCTCCTAGGGAGGTTAAAGAACCATTTTCCAGTTGACTAAAAAATTCTTCTGTCTTGGGTTCCGTAGACTGATCGTCAACAATAATCACTTGCACGTAGCGCGGATCTACAGTTTTCTCCAAACTAGCAATACATTCCGATAAGATTTCCGTGCGATCGCGAGTCGGAATCACAATGGTAACGGGATTTTCCACTAAAATTGAAGCATCCCATTCCAACTGATGCAAACATAACCCGTACTTGGTGGCTAAAGCCGGTAAAAAGGGTTTCGCCTTTAAATTGCGTCGCTCCAGAGTATCAGAAATTGCTCGATAGGCACTATCAAAGACATAGGTTTTCTGCGTTCCCTTCGATGCCGTACTTTCCGGGTGGACGCGCCAATGATAACAGACGTGGGGAATATGACGTACCCTATCCATCGTCGTCTTTTCCCGCACCCGCAGGTAAAGATCGATATCCTGCGCTCCCTCTAAACCCGATCGCAGTCCTCCCACCTCGTCAATTAAGCGCTTGCGAATGACGGCTAAATGGTGGGTATAATTGTGGGCGATCGCCATTTCTGGACTCCAAACCCCCTTCATTTGGTATCCATAACGCTCTCCTGTCGGCGTAATTTTGTCCTCATCCGTATACATCCAATCCACATCCGGGTATTGGTCTACACATTCTGCTACATGTAGTAGCGCATCGGGAGATAACAGGTCATCATGGTCTAAAAGGGCGATATAGTCCCCCGTTGCCACCTCTAGAGCTGAATGGGTCGCCTTGACAATATGGCCATTTTCGGTTCTAAATACAACTTTGATCCGAGAATCTGATGCTTGCGCTTCGGTCAAAACTTGCTTAACATGAGGTTGAGTCGAGGCATCATCCGCCAAACATAATTCCCAGTTGGGATAAATTTGCGCTTGTACTGAGGCGATCGTTTCTTCTAAAAAGCCCTTCGGTGGATTGTAAACGGGAACAACTACACTGATTTTTACACCCGTTTTTTCTAAATGTTGTGCCGACTCTGCCATCAATTCCCGCACCTTAGCCGTTAAGCGATTATGATCTAGCCAACGCTGATAGGGGTCTTCCTGTTGCCAAGGATGAATAATCGTAGAATAGGATACAAATTCCTGAGTTTGGGTTTGGTCGTAGTAGCGCTTAACAAACCGAATCCAAACCAGAGGAGATAAGGGAATTCCCCCGCGCTGTTTATAAGCTAGAACCGCCTTAGTCATAAACCCAGAAATCATCTGGGAAACTTTCAGTTTTGGCGGACGCTCGTACACATTTTGAATCGTAATAGTACGGGCAAAACAACAGACTGAATCTCCATTCTCTAAATTCGCCATAATCTTGATGGCAATCTCCCCAGAATAATTGGGTTCAATGGGTAAATTCCAGCCAAAGCCACTATTCTCAGCCGAGGGAGCATCAATAAACGCTTGCGCTACATCGGGACGAGGCTCTCCATAGGTGATAGTTTCTTCCCTACTCTCATCTTGAATCAGCGTCAGCGACTCAATCGCGTGACGATGATGAAACACCCAACCCGCAATTCGCAATACCCCACTGACGTTGCGTTCAATGGCATTTGGACTTTCTAAAAACCCCTGGAGGTCTCCCGTGGGATTGACTTCTAGGTTGGGAGAGCGCTTCAGTAAAGCCTTCAGGGGCGCTTTCACCGTCTGTATCAGGGGGTTCAGGGATTTTTTCATGCAAAGATAGTCCACTCCAAATCAAGCTGGAACTGGTGGTTCCAGAGTCGATTAGCAACACTGTAACAGAATAGCTGAAGATTGCGATCGGCGATCGATGTGTAGCGGCTTCTTGGCTAACCATACCTTTGGCGATCATTAGGAGGCAAGTTACTCTGGGCCCCTTGTTAAGTTCAATCAAAGGCAACCTATAGGAGTTAATTATTAATGGAGCTAGGCAGAATCGAACTGAAGGTATTGTTTCTCAGCTAACGCCACTCAATAGCTAAAACCCCTGCCTTACATATGTCTCACGCACTGAACCTTGAAAATGTGTGAAAAGTGTGTGAAACATAGACACCTACATAAAGCAGACGTGGAGCCTGGTTAATGAATATTTTCACTCTAACCAAATTGACCCATCCAAAATAGTAACAGCGATGAGAGAATGAGATTTATCGAAGCCTTTCATCGTCTTTTCCCTGATGCTGAAATTGCCTTCATCTGTGGAGACTGGGAGTTTATCGGAAAGGCTTGGGTGGGATACTTGCGTAAGCGAGCCTTCTGTGGCTTTCCGGCTCAGGACTCGACAGAGCGATCATATTGAACACAAGGAAAAGTCCTTACTAGCCCGAGTCCTCTTTTCTCATTTGAGAAAGGGTGAGTCTCAACAACTGCAAGGGGTCTGTCGGGTTTGGGGAATGAGAGTTTCGGTTAGGGAAATAGCTATGGCTTCATATTCTCATGAGAAAAAGTGGCATTTCAAAATCTGCGATCTAGATATTGATAGAATTATCGATCGCATTGATAATTGGCACTCTTGCAATAGCTTGTATGGCTGAGGTTCTAGGGTTAAACAGACTTCAGATTCCCAAAAAGAACAGAAAAAGGGAGTTATTAAGCTCCCCAAGTTCTTCATATAGTTTAATTCGGAGGAAATCAGACTACCTGACTTGATGCATACCAGCTTCAACAGGACTTGACCTAGGCATTCTTGCGGTGCTTGGAAGCAGCAACCAGACCGCCAATGGCAGCTAAACCGAGGAGAGTGGAAGGTTCGGGAACTTTAGCAGCAGGTTCGCCTACTTTGAACTTGAAGTTGCGGGTGAAGGAGAAGCCATCACCGGCATCAACTACACCAGATTGATAGGAACCTTGATCGAATTCACCTGCGGAACCGGGAGTACCAAAGCTGTAAGCGTAATTCCATTTTGTACCTCCGTCCAAGCTGTATTTAACGACTTCACTAGCCATCATTTGGGATAATACAGGGTAGAGTGGGTCGGCTACATTAAGTTGTAAACCGCTAGCGAAGGTGTTATGACCGGCTAATTCAAAGGAGTATTCGCCATTGTTGCTCGTAACAGATTGAATGTTGGGGTCGCTCAAACGTTGGAAAACATTTTTGGTGGACAAGAGGGGGTTGTTGTTGATGCTCCATAAAAGAGCATTAGCAGAGGTAATACCCAAGGAATTGAACTGACTGCTGTAAGCGCTATAAATTCCGTTAGTCCAGGTAGTTCCGAGTCCACCTAACCAGTCAGCTTGACCGACGGAACCAAAGGTGATGCTGCCGTCGGTGAAGTTAGCGGTTAAGGTTGAGGGGGTTTCATTCGCCCAACCATAGTCGATGTTGTCGTCTAGCTCAACATTACCTGTATTTCCCAGAGCTTCCATAATGGTTGCGTTGTCGTTGCTACCAGAAAGTTGAACTTGTCCGCCACCAATTTCTTGAAATACGCGAACATCTCCACTGGTGCTAACTCCAGTTAAAGTACCAGCGAATGCGGGAGTGCCGAGGACGCTAACACTAGCGACAACGGAAGCACCCATAGCGATTTTTTTTATAGTGTTAAACATAATTTCAAGCTCCTAGAATTCTTAAGTGTGTTGTGTTGACTTGTAATCTTCAATAAGTTGTTGGGAACTTGCTATCCTCTGAACCGAGTCCCATCTTAAGTTGATGTTTGGGGAAGATATGTGACCGAGTTCACTAGAGTAACGTGATTGTTATTCTTTGGAGAAACTCTATTTTCTTCCTCGCTTTGGGTGGCTCAGTTTGGGGAAGTTATTGCCTCGCAACTTGCTCCTATGATAGCCTCAAACCCTTGACCTATGGTGAAGTTAGGATGAAGATTACAACAAGTTTCTATAAAGTTTTCAAGGAACTTGAGATGCCATTTTCCGTATTTCTACGATTGCAAAAACTGGCCGATCCGAACGGCTGCCTGTTGGAGAATGTGGGGGTCATGGACGAGGGCAAAACGGACAAATCCCTCTCCAGAAGGGCCAAAACCGGCTCCAGGAGAGGCTGCTACCCCTGCAGTTTCCACGAGTTGGGTGCAAAATTCGACTGAGTGTTTTTCCCATTTTTTCGGTAATTTAGCCCAGACAAACATAGTAGCAGCGGAGGGAGAAATCAGCCAACCGATGTCGTCCATGGCGCTAATAAAGGCATCTCGACGCTGTTGAAAGCGGTTAATCGTAGACTGAATATGGGTTTGGGAGCCTTGGAGGGCGGCGATCGCCCCATTAAAGATGCCTTGGTACTGATTAAAGTCTACCACTGCCTTGACTTGGCGCAATCCAGCTATCAACTGGGGATTGCCGATCGCATAACCCACCCGAAATCCACCCATACTATAGGTTTTGGAGAACGAGAACAATTCGATGGAGATCGCCTTATCGGGGTCTGCTTGTAGGACGGAAGGGGACGCAGGTTTGCCATCAAAGACAAATTCGGCATAGGGTGCATCGTGGACGAGGGCGATATTGTGGCGCAAGCATAGGTCTACTGCATCTTTGAAGAAGGATAAGGGCGCAGTGGCGGAAGTCGGATTATGGGGATAGTTGAGAACCATCATCCGCGCTTTGTCTAAAACAGATGGGGGAATATCGCTAAAGTTGGGTAAAAATCCATTCTCTTCTCGCAACGGGAGAGTGTAAAGTTCTCCCCCGGCAAAGCAAACGCCACCATAGTGAGAGGGATAGCCCGGATCGAGCAAAATAGCGATATCTCCGGGGTTAAGGATGGCTAGAGGAAGGTGAGCGGTTCCTTCTTGAGAACCAATTAAAGCCAGGACTTCGGTTTCTGGATCGACAGGAATATTGTATTTATTGGTGTACCACTTCGCACAGGCTTGTCGAAACGGGAGGGTACTGTTGAACAGTTGATAGCCGTGGGTGCGGGTATCGGGGAGAGTTTGGGCGATCGCCTCTATCACCTGGGGGGCAGTGGGTTGATCGGACGATCCCAAGGATAAATCAATGACTTCTAAACCAGCAGCTCTAGCTTTCCCTTTGCCGCGATCCATATCGGCAAAGACATTATGTTCAAACGATTTGAGGCGATCGGCAAAACGAATCATGAGGTAGGGAATGGGGGGATGGGGGGATGGGTTACAGGTGAGGTTCAATCATTTCCACTAATTGTTGTTTGGTGAGTGCCCCTTCGCCAGAAGCAATCAGCTCTCCAGATTTGAATAGGCGTAGTCCCGGAACGCCTTCTACTTTATATTTATCTACTGCTTTAGGATTGGGGTCTACTTCCATTTTTACGACTTTGAGGCGATCGCCATATTCGCTGGCAATTTGATTAATCGAAGGAGTCACCAAGCGACAAGGGCCGCACCAATTCGCCCAAAAGTATACTAGCACAGACTTAGAGGCTTCGAGGACTTGAGATTGAAATTGATCGTCGGTAATCGTAATTGGGGTACTCATAAAACAATCACAGCAGTTCTGGAAACGACCCATTTTAAGTTAGGTTAGGTTATTATACCCCGATCCGGGACTTTCTTTTTAATCAACTAAAATTAGAGCTTCTTTCCATGAATCCTATTGTTGCCTCTGAGCTGAACACGTTTACCGAAGAGACATCTATCCGTACGATCCAAGCGCTCCAAGAGGAGGCGATCGCCACTCCTTTAAGTCCCGAACCCATTGTTACGTCCTATCTCCATGAAGGCAACGACGGTACTCCAATTGTATTATTGCCTGGGTTTGATAGTTCGGTGTTAGAGTTTCGGCGGTTACTCCCTCTGCTAGCGGAACATCAGGAGACTTGGGCGATCGATTTATTCGGGTTTGGGTTCACTGAAAGACGGCCCAATTTACCCGTGAATCCAGAAGCGATTAAGGTTCATTTACATTCAGTTTGGCAAACTCTAATTCAAAAACCGATGATTTTAGTCGGCGTTTCTATGGGAGGTGCAACGGCGATCGATTTTAGCCTTAGCTATCCCGAAGCCGTAGAACAGTTAGTGTTAATTGATAGTGCTGGATTTGCTAACGGTCAGGCTATTACCGCACAATGGTTAAAACCTCTCGTCTATGGGGCAGCTAAATTTTTACGTCAATCTTGGGTTAGACAGTCTGTTGCAGTCCAAGCCTATTATGATCGCAAATGGGCTTCTGTTGATGCTCGGCTCTGTGGGGCACTGCATTTAAAGATGCCTTATTGGACAGAAGCGATGGTCAGTTTTACCCTCAGTGGTGGCTACAATAATATGGCTGATAAAGTTGGGAAAGTTACCCATCCGACACTGATTTTATGGGGAGAGGGCGATCGCATCCTCGGTACTGCTGATGCAGCCAAATTCCAGAAGGCCATCCCCCAGGCTAAACTGATTTGGATCGAGCAGTCTGGCCATACCCCCCACTTAGAACAACCGCAAAAAACTGCCGAACTGATTTTAGAACACTGTAGCCAACCCTCCTTACGCTTGAGATGAAGATGAAGATTAAGCTGCAAACTTTGCACTCAACTACCGTGGCGATCGCCCCAACTGTAATAAAATAGAATATCAATTCTACTCAACCGCCCTCTTGTCGTGACGCGCCAACCCCACGATCAATTTGCCAAGCAGTACCTCAAAGAACTGCTCGAACCCCTGGGAGAAGTAGAAATTAGCCAGGAAATTCCAGGGGAAACTCTGGCTATTGACCTGATCTTCGAGCCATCCCCTAAACCGCCAAACAACCCTCCAGCCTTGGGTTTACTCTCTCAACTCGCTTCTACGCCTTGTTTACTAGAACCCTATCGCAATTGTCCCAGCAACCCAGAAATTCGCAACTGTATTCTCAAGCTGTTCCATGTCCATGCAGAACTGCAACGTCAAGCCAAACGGGAACAGCGAACCCTGGAGGAAGAGCAATTACCTCGACTATGGATTTTAACGCCAACTGTTTCTGAGAGAGTATTAGAAGGATTAGCTGCTCGTCCTGACTTAAAAAAATGGTGTGCAGGAGTGTATCTTTTAGGAGAAACCCTCAAAGCGGGTATTATTGCTATCAACCAACTGCTGGAAATCTCAGAAACCCTATGGTTAAGGCTGTTGGGGAAAGGAGGAACTCAGAAAAGAGCCATTGAACAAGTGCTAGAGTTACCGAGAGAACATCCTCAACGGCAAAATATTCTACAGTTAGTGGGAATATGGCGGATTAATGTTGCCAGTAAAATAGAGTTAGAAACAGAAGAAAGGGAGTTGATTATGGAATTATCACCAGCGTATCTACAATGGCGAGAAGATACTCTACAAGAAGGACTTCAACAGGGTCAGCGCTTGATGATTGAAGCCTTATTGCGAACTCGGTTTGGTGAGTTGGATGAGGCACTTTTGGGCATCATTAACTCTTTGTTGGTGTTATCTCCGGATGAGTTTATGCCTTTGTGTTTGCAGTTATCCCGTGAGGAGTTGTTGGAGCGATTTGGCGATCGCCAACCTTGACAGCCAACTAAACTGAGACTTATTCTATACTCTAGGGTAAGCTACTGAATATACACCCAGGTGTAGAGCCATGGACTTCTCAGAGATTCAGCCGGTATCGCTCAACTCCCATCTTGGGCAACCAATTTCGATTAATAATGCTGCCGATCTCAGTCTGTGCTTTAACAGTATGGCTAATGTGGGCGATCGTGTCGAGATGTTCTTCTCCATTGCCGAAAACGACCCCGAAGCAGCCATCCCATACTTTATCACCCTGATTCGTAACTCAACTAAGGCTCCTATTAAAGCATTAGCCATTCAGAGTTTGGGTAAAGTGCCTCGAGCTTACAAGCAACTATTAGCCTCCTGTGCCTCTCAAGAAAGCCAAGATTTATTAAAGCTCCTATGTACGGAAGCTCAAAGTCGAAAAAGCGATCTCACTGCCTGGGCTGCCTTAGAAGCATTAAGGGAAATAGGATTTTCTCCAGATCATATAGAGCATCCAGAAGGAGGTAATTTATCTGAGCCTCCCAGACGACTTCAAAATGAAATTTTAGATCGAAAATTTGAAGAGATAACAAGAACTACGCAGTTCAGTACAAGAGGGCGACTTACTGCTGAATGTGAAAGATTATTAGAGTTTTGGTCTTACGGGCCGATATCAGAACTTTTCAACGGACAGATGAGCGATTACACTTACATTAGTGTTGTTCGAGGAGTCCTTCACCTTACTCAAATTCGAGGAGTCGAGCTAGGATTGGCTTCTAGTAACGCTACTGTTAGGGAAGAAGCGTTCGTGAAAACTGAGCAAATATTTCGCTCGTACTCTGATTCTGGAGATCGAGATTTCCAGAAAACCTTGGGCAATCAACTGAAGATGCGTTTCTTGAAAGAAAGCACCAGCAAAGATAGCGATCTTGAAAAGCTGACTCAGGCGATTTTGTTTGACGAACCCATGCCAATCAACGCTCAAACTTTAGATCTATCGAGAATGGTGATAACAGACATGGAAAATAGCATAGCTTTGCTTAAGGAGCGATGCTACGATCTATCCGCGATGTTTACATCAGGGATAGAAGTTTCAAGCAATCCTTCTTTGAATAGCTTTTTGAGAGCAAGAAAAGACGATCGCCTCAAAGAACCGAATTTGTAGATCGACAAACTGCAACAGCAAATTCAGTTAGTCAAGCAGGAACAAGATAAAATCGATCGTAATATATCCCTATTCAATGAAGTGCTTAATAATTTTCGTGAGGTGGATTGGCTTTCGGTTTTCCTGAATAAACTCAACTCTGCATATAGGCAGTTCTCAAATTTAGGTTCAATGCCCCAAAATTATCAAGACTTGCAGCAATTCTCAACCCAGTTAACTAACTTGAAAAACAATTTAGTTAATGATATGGCAGCACTGAGGCGAGACATACAAGGAGAAATCGATCGAGGAACTAATTATCTGAAAGCTCGGGAGAAGTTCAGTGGTTGGGGCTGGATTGTATCTGGATTAATTATTTTAATTATGGTAGCGTGGATATCAAATGCAGGCATTTATAGCTCCAATAGTTCTTCACGGTCATCGAGCAATCAAATACAGAGAGGGGCAGCATGGTACGAAACCGGTTATCCTAAACAACAGTGCGGCCATTCCTCAAGCAGTAATAATTGCTGGCATCCAGTTTTCATAACCTATACTAGCTCTAACTGGAATAAGATCGTTCGCAACTGTAGAGATGTTCCTAATGCTCAAAGCCAGTCTACCGCTAGAGAAAGAGGCAAAATTCAAATCGCGTCATTTAATAATTCTACTGATGCAGAGGGATTTGCCAAGTTTATGGATCGGTATTACTCAGGAGATTCTTGGATTGGAGAAACAAAATGCTACTAAGCCTCATGTAGTCAAAAAGATTAAGTTAGCTCTGGAATTTAGATAATGTCTCCTGTATACTTGTTTGCTTTTGGTTTAATCTTCGTTGGTTTCTTCAAATTTCTTATCGCATCCGGAGATAGGAACAAAAAAGAGCAAGAAATAGCAATGCTATCTCAAAAACTTGAGAAATTAGATCGTAATATATCTCTATTGAATGATAGATGGAAGCCATGAAGACAGAAAAGAAATTATGTTTTGAAGTTAACTTTAAAGGAAATTATGGTCAAAGCAATTTTACGGATAGAAAGTTAGGAAGCTATCAAATATTGTTTAATTCACTCCGACAAATTTGTAGTCACGTCGTCCTTTCCTGGAGATATGTGTATCTTCAATCAGTCGATCAATATCCTAAACTATATCTTCTCATCAATGTATTCTCTCAAGAGGATGAGCGAAAAGTAATTTCTGTCTTGACCAAAGGAAATGTTAGCCGCTTTTATGATTTTCAGCTCACAGATATTCGTAAACAGACTGATGCTATCAGTAGCATAAGGTCGATACGTGAAGTAATCAAAGATGCGGAATTAATTCATATACCTACATTTACTGGATACTTACCCTATTGTTTCGCCAGCCATTGGCAAGACAATGACTTTTCTTTGGTCGATTTCGTGAAAAGTGCAGGATATGAGGATTTGATTTTAGAGTTTTCTCTACAAACTCATCAACACGCAACTGAACAAACCTATTGGAAAGCAGCACTGGATGACTTAGTAGAGCGCCTTAGTAAAAACGAGAATCGCAAAAACCATGGAGTCAAACAAGCACTTGAAGTTTACAGACAATATCAAGAGATTTACTCGAGAGATTCAATCTTTACCTACAACATTAAAGCATTAGGAAAAAAATCTGAAGATACCTTTGCTATTTTACATACTTTACTAGAACTGACTACCGCAAACACTGCCAAACGCATCCCGCCCATTCTTACCTTTCAACCTGGTGATGCTCGATTCCAAGAGCATTTACAAGCTACGGAAAATGTTCAAGTTGTTCAGACTCTTGACTGGGAAGGTTGGCAAACTGAAAACGGTCAGCAACTGGAACAGAAACTAATCAAAGAAACCATTAAATCTGGTGGAATACTCAGCAGCTTAGATGATGGTTCCCTAAGTTTTCCCACGATTTCCTCCCGTTCCACCTTCTCTCAACCCCAACAACCCTCCCTCTCTTCCTCCAATAACGCCAACCCTAACCCCAATTCCAGCGATTTAGTCTTACGAAAAGATTCATCCCTGGCCAAAATCTTCCAACCCCAACTCCCCAAAGTCGAACACTTAAAACCCCTACAGCGACTCACCACCTACGAAGAAATCCAAGGCTTCTTGCAATTCTTCACTCCTCCCCCATCCACCATTTCCACCAACCCACTCACCCTATCCGCAGAAGAAATCTTTAACCAACACAAACGCCTGATTACCTCAGACATCTACATCATCGGACTCGATGACAACGGTAACCCCGTAACCTCCAGTTGGGCCGAAATTCCCCATCGCCTAATTGCAGGTTTACCCGGTTCCGGAAAAACCAACTTTATCAACTGGCTCATCTTCCAATTCTTATATGTCAACCCCAAGCGAAAAGTCTATATCGCTGACTTTGGTGGTGTTGATTTTCAATTTCTCAAGAGACTTCCCTTAGCGGTCGAAATTGTGGATACTCCTGAAGATTGCCACAAGTTGGTTCAAAACATTCATGAACAAGAATATGAACAACGTTTACAACTGATGCAGGAATATTATGTAGATAATGTCAAATTACTCCAAGAAGAAGGAGTAGACATAGACCGTACTCTCTGGGTAATCGATGAAGCTGCTGATATTGCAGACGAATCGAGTAAATTGAGAAACTCCATCGAGAAATACCTCAAACAATATGCGCGCAAAGGTCGAAAATATGGTATACAAGTCCTCTATTGCACCCAGCGACCCACCACTGAAGTCATTACCAAACAAGTTACCGACCAATGTGAAGAAAAAGTCGTATTTAGAGTTTCAGATGATGCCAGTCAACGCATTTTAAATAATACTATTGCTGGAGAGATTCCAAAAAACGCTCCTGGTCGAGCTTGGTTAGATGGTTCTGTGGGTAAAATGTTTGTCAACGTTCCCAAAATGGAAAAACCTCAAGGCACAAAAATCCCTATATCAAAGACCCTCTGGCACTATTTTGAATCTAAATAACTCACTTTCTTTTGAACTACAGGAGCAAATCTTATGAGCTTATCCGATAGTATAGATGAATTTCGCAGCATGATTAACCGACTGGTTGACCAACTTGAAGAAGTCAGCAGTGCATCACGTACTATTCCTTCAACAGAAGTCGATCAACTTAGCCAAAAATTAGCTGAATTAATGGAAAACTTAGAAGAAGCAGATGGTCAAATGCGAACCGCAACTGAATTATTAGACGAAATCAGAAGCACCTGGGGTTAAAATCATGCCTCTAGCAGAAGAAATTGTCACCTTTCAAAGGCGGATTCATCAATCTTTGAACGGTTTCTATGAGATTCAGAAACTATCTGAAGCATTAAAATCTTGTGAAATAGATGAACTCCGCGAACGATTCGCTGAAATCCAAGATTTGTGTGAAGGAGGATTATTTGATATTAAACAACTCATTGAACACCTGCATGAAATCAACCGTCAATGGGGTTCAAAATCTCTAGACAGCTTTAAGTCTGTATCCTCCATTGCAAAATCCCAAAAACCTCCTCTGTCTTCTCGAACTCAGACTTCTACCCGTAAAACGGTTGGGCAGAACTCAGATTCTCTATCATTCACCAAAGACCAACTAAAAGCAGGAATCTTCAATGAGACTTGTGTTAATGAGATAGAGCCTAATCTCAAAGGAATTTACCATATCTGGGAGTCTCCTGAAGTCCAATACGTCGGCAAATCAGACGACTGCATACGCGGGCGATTGGAAAAACATTTAAAGGGAGAAGGTAACCAGAGAATTGCCAAAGCGATTCGATCGGGCGTAGAATTAGTCTTTTCCTACTGGGAATCTCCCCATCCTACCTACGAAGAAGCGCTTGAGATCGCGAGACTTAAAAATGCCGGACTTTTAGATAATCAGAAGCGCGAAAGAAAACCCTTAATTATTCATTTAGATAATGATTGATGAGTAAACTAGAAAAACTAATTGAGCTATTTTTAAGAGATCCTCCAGAAGTGCGATTCAATCAAGTGCAATCTCTTTTGGAATCCTTTGGTTTTGAAGAAAAGCGTTCTAAAGGCAGTCACCATACATTTCGTAACCCAGATGGACTAAAAATCACAGTTCCAAAAACGGGTGGCAAAATGGTCAAACGAGTCTATGTCCAACAAATTGTCAAACTTCTCAATCTGGAAGAATGGAATGATGAAGATCGAGATTAAGCCACAAACGTTGCAAGATTATCTGAACATAAAGTATCCCATTACACTATACCCGGAAGCAGAGGGAGGGTATACGGTGGCGATCGCCGACTTACCCGGATGCATTTCCCAAGGAGATACCCTAGAAGAAGCGGTTGCCAATATCCAAGACGCTAAAACTGCCTGGATCGAAACCGCTTGGGAATGTGGCGATGAGATTCCTTTACCCAGTTAGATCAATGACACTAACCCATGAAAATCAAATACGATCGCCAAGTTGATATCCTACGCATCACCCTCAAAGAAGCAATGATTACCGAAAGCGACGAAGAAACACCCGGTACGATTCTAGACTTCGATGAGAATGGTAATGTGGTCGGGATCGAGATCCTGCAAGCCTCTCAGCACATTGACAACCCTGAAGGCATAGAATACAGCATCAGTCCATCCATGCTGATATTCTCCAAACTAACATGAGTCAGGCTCAAACTATCAATCCAAGCATTCCGTAAAAACCAATGACTGAATCCCTATTAGAACGTATTTCCATCGATCCTCACCTCTGTCATGGTAAACCCTGCATCCGAGGATTGCGCTATCCTGTGGAATTTTTGCTTGAACTGCTCAGTTCCGGTATGACTCATGAAGAAATCTTGACTGACTATGATGACTTAGAAGAAGAGGACATTTTAGCGGTACTCTTGTTTGCCGCTCGTCTGAGTCAAGTTAAAAGTATTTATCCGTTAGCATCATGAAATTTCTAGTTGATGCTCAATTACCAATGAGACTGGCACGATGGCTACAATCTGCTGGTTATGATACATTACACACTCGTGATTTACCTCAACAGAATTCAACTCCCGATTCAGACATCAACCAGCTTTCTGTTCAAGAGCAGAGAATTGTAATCACAAAAGATAGTGGTTTTGTTGACTCATTTTTACTTCGGCAACAACCTTATAAGCTCCTGATGATTACTACCGGAAATATTAAAAATACAGAACTTGAAGAACTGTTTTCTCAAAACTTGCCGCAAATTGTCACCTTGTTTCAAATGCATAGTTACCTTGAACTCAATTCCTCTGGAATTGTTGTGTATCAATAGTATGTCTTCGCGATCGCCATGAGTCCATCACACTATCTGAACTACTACTATCCCATTACACTATACCCACAAGCAGAGGGAGGGTATACGGTGGCGATCGCCGACTTACCTAGATGTATTTCCTTGGGAAATACCCTAGAAGAAGCCGTTGCCAATATCCAAGATGCTAAAGCTGCTTGGATCGAAACTGCTTGAATGTGGTGATGAGATTCCTTTACCCAGTTAGTGCGATCGCACTAACCCATGAATATCAAATCTAACTCCACACCCGACGCAAATCCAACACAAAACCGGGTAAGATTTCCTCACCAGATAGCTCAGTGGGATTAGACAAAATTTCTACTTCTAAACCCACTCGATAAACTTCTACCGTTCTATTTTTAGGGTTAATTAACCAACCTAACTTTGCTCCATTGTCCATATACTCCTGCATTTTCTCTTGCAGCGACTTCAGAGTATCCGAAGCAGAACGCAATTCCACCACAAAATCCGGACAAATATTGGCAAAGGTTCCCTTTTGTTCCTCCGTAAGTGCATCCCAACGCTCTTGACTTATCCAAGACGCATCCGGGGCGCGATTTGCACCATTGGGTAAGATGAAAGCAGTCGAAGAATCAAACACCTCTCCTGGTTCACCAGCATTCTCCCACCATATGTACAACTTTCCAGAAATTCTGCTATTCCGTTTGCCGCTTTCCCAACCTGTAGGTGGATTCACAATTAACTCTCCTTGTGCGGTTCTCTCCAGTTGTAAGTCTCGATTGCTGGCTGCTAGAGCTTCAAACTGTTCTTGGGTGACATAGAGCTTCAGGGTTCTGGGTAACTCCAGTGACAGGGTTTCGGGTTTGGTGGGTGTCTGTACCATGTTAACCTCTGCGATCGTAGAGATTGGCTGGTTAGATTTTAACCGATATCACCCCAAACTCGACGCAAATTCAACACAAAACCGGGTAAAACTTCCTCACCGGATAATTCAGTGGGATTGGACAAGATTTCTACTTCTAAACCGACTCGATAAACTTCCACGGTTCGATTTTTAGGATCGATTAACCAACCCAGCTTGGCTCCATTGTCCATATACTCCTGCATTTTCTCTTGCAGTGACTTCAGAGTATCCGAAGCAGACCGTAATTCAACCACAAAGTCCGGACAAATCTGAGGAAATGTACCTCTTTGTTCATCTGTCAGAGCATCCCAACGCTCTTGACTCACCCAACACGCATCTGGAGAACGATTAGCACCATTGGGTAAAATAAATCCCGTAGAAGATTCAAATGCTTCTCCCCGTTGATGATTTTCATACCACCGATCGAGTTGTCCGATGATACTGCGGTTCCGTTTTCCACTTTCCCAACCTGTAGGTGGATTCACAATTAATTCTCCTGTTGCCGTTCTTTCTAGTTGTAATTCTCGATTGCTGGCGGCTAGAAGTTCAAACTGTTCTTGAGTGACCGAGAGTTTTAGGGTTCTGGGTAACTCTAGTGACAGGGTTTCAGTTTCTGGTTTGGAGGGTGTTTGTACCATATCTCAATTAAAAATTAAACATGGGTATGGGTTGGGTTTCCTCTTCGATTTTAGGCGATCGCGCTCTCCCATTTTGTTCTATGGTGGTGCAACCCAACCGTTAAACGATAGGTTTCCCCATGGCTAGAGTATGATATATAAAATAGATACGGAAAGAAGCTAGACTCAATCGAAACCTATGGATACGCTAACGCTCAAACGCGAAGTAGACTTGTTGTGCGATCGCCTGGGTAAAACCCAGGACTATCTTTGAGCTACCCATCCTCAATGCTAAAATCCAAGACCTGGAACAACTTGCCTCTCAACCCAATTTCTGGGACGACCAAAACCAGGCTGGCCAAACGCTCCAAGAGCTAAACGACCTCAAATCTTCTCTTCAACAGTTTTCTAACTGGCAAGGCACATTAGAAGAAATGAGGGCCATCTTGGAGTTGTTAGAGTTAGAAGCCGATGAATCACTTCTCCAAGAGGCCCAATCTCATGTTTCCCATTTAAGCCAGGATCTCGATCAATGGGAACTGCAACAATTGCTATCGGGAACCTACGATAAAAGTGGAGCGGTTCTAACTATCAATGCAGGAGCAGGGGGAACCGATGCTCAGGACTGGGCAGACATGCTGCTGCGCATGTATAAGCGCTGGGGAAATGCCCAAGGGTATAAAGTCGAATTGACTGAGATTTCTGAAGGAGACGAAGCCGGTATTAAATCAGCTACCCTAGAAATCAATGGCCGGTATGCTTACGGTTATCTGAAAGCGGAAAAAGGAACCCATCGGTTAGTGAGGATCTCCCCCTTTAATGCCAATGGTAAACGACAAACTAGCTTTGCCGGAGTCGAAGTTATGCCGATTTTAAATGAAGAGGTACAGCTAGAGATCCCAGAAAAAGACCTGGAAATCACGACTTCTCGTGCGGGTGGTAAAGGGGGTCAAAATGTCAACAAGGTAGAAACGGCGGTTCGCATTACTCACCTCCCCACTCGGTTATCGGTGCGCTGTACTGAAGAGCGATCGCAACTTCAAAACAAAGAAAAAGCCCTCGCTCTCTTAAAATCTAAATTACTGGTGATTGCCCAAGAACAACGGGCCCAGGAAATAGCCGATATTCGTGGCGATATCGTCGAAGCGGCCTGGGGAAATCAGATCCGGAACTATGTTTTCCATCCCTATCAAATGGTCAAAGATCTACGTACCAATGTAGAAACAACTGCCATTACGGATGTGATGAACGGTGAAATTATGAGCTTTGTCGAAGCCTATTTGCGCCAAGAAAATCAGCTCATTGAAGTGACTTAACCTGCCTTAATCGGCGATCGGGAGACCCTTGAATCTTGATTGGGTATAATTACGGGAATAAATCTCGGATTTTTTGGATTGCTATTTCTAGAGTAAGCATAATTTTATTCTGGGTTGGTATTCCCAGTTTTTAAGTTTTTAATTGATCTAAGGATTAGTAGCATTCAAGATGACAAACATGCCACGAATACAGACAATCACAACCAGATTGCTCAAGGCCAAAATGCTGATTAAGCGTAAACTGCTGGCCAGAAACTTTAATCCTTTTTCTAATTCTGTCCCATAATGTTGACCGATCTGTTGCCAAGCAAGGTCTAGTTCTCCCGTTTCTTCCCCCGTACGCAGAAAGTCGATCGCCAATGGAGGGAATTTACCCTTGAAACTCTCACTTAAGGTTTGTCCTCGCCGCATTTGACGAGTTACCGTTGTTACCCGTTTTTTGATCGTTCGATTTGGGGTTTGTTGTTGAACCCATTCTAGGGCAGTCAGGATGGGCATTCCACAGCTTAAGAGTAAGCGCAATTGGGATAAATACCAGAGGCTATAGGCTTCCATCAAGGGACGTACCAAGGGCAGATAACTGCCCATTTGAAATAGGGGAGCGCCCAAATACTGAGGTAAGGAAAAGACCAGTATCCATAGGGCAAAGGCGATCGCCACACTCTGAAGCCAAAACATGGGATGCAGTAAGGCAGCTATATTAGAATTCAAAATCCCAGCCAGCAGAGTTAACAGACTCCAGAGAGCGAGTAAGCTACTACTACGAATAGATTGATAATAGGTTTTCCATTTCCCTTGGGATTGGGTAATTTCGGCTAAAATCAGGCAAGTTTCGGCTAAAGTTCCTTGGGTTTCGGCTAACCGGATCGCGGAGATAGTCCAAGGATCAAAATAGATCTGCCGTTTGCGATCGGCTGCCGCACGAACGGTGAGGGCAGACGCGAGATCCTGACCATTGCGTAGGGCGCGACTGGCTCCTTGCAGATAACATTGGAAATGGCGATCGCTCTCCCGTCCTGCTAAAGTTAACCCTTGTCTGAGACTAATCCCAGACTGGAGTAATTCAGCCAAAGTTGTAAAGAAGAGAACTTTTTCCTGGGTCTTCAATGCCATACTCCTAAAGCATCAGGGTTACCCACAAAACTAAGGGAAGAGTCACTAAAGACATCACCGTAGACACCACCACTGTGCGGGCAGCCCATGACGCATCCCCCCCAAATTGAGTCACCAACACCACCGTATTTACAGCAGTGGGCATCGCACTTTGCAAGATTAACACTTGCACATCTAGCACCTCTAGTCCTAAGCCTCGACCCACACTATACGCAATTGCTGGGGCCACTAGCAAACGAATGATTGCTGTAACGCCCTCATAGAGTCCTATTTTAAAAGTAGTAGTGCTTAATTGAATACCGAGAACAATTAAAGCAATGGGAATAGCAGCACTTCCTAAAAGGTCTAACCCATCATCAAGTCGTAAAGGAAGCTCAATAGAGAAAACGCGCAAAATCAACCCAGCGATCATAGCCCAAATGAGCGGTAATCTCACGATCAGACGCAAACTATCCCCTAATCCTCCTCCTTGCAACAACGCTGGTCCCGTAGAAAAAATGATTAAACTAGACACAATGAGGCAAACAATCGCCCGATCTAAACCCGCTTCTCCTAACGCAAATGTAGCAAATGGCAGGCCCATATTTCCAGTATTGGCAAACAGGGAAGTGGCGATAAAACTGGTTTCCATCCCAGATTTAAGCCGGAGAAGTTTACTCATGCCCAGGGAAACCCCATAAACCAATACACAAGTAATGAGATATCCGATAATTAGCCCCAGAGTACTATCTGTTGATAATCGGGCTTGATAGAGGCTACTAGAAATTAAAGCCGGAGTCAGAATATAGACCGCAAGTTGAGAAAGGGTTGAGCGTTCTAGCGTCAAAGTCCGACCGGCAATCATGCCAATGGAAATAATGAAAGTAACGGGGACTAAGGCAGATAAAATAACAGGCATTACTTACAGGGCTAGACAAAAAGTAAAAGGAGGAAATTATGGCTCAGAGTTTTATCAATGACAAGGGGATTACCCATCCAACCCAGGATAGCCTTAAATATTTCATCCGCCCTATTGTAGAGCATTTCTCGAAAACCAATGAGGTGTATGAGGGACTTTGGACTCCACCCCCGT
This sequence comes from Roseofilum sp., assembly GCF_982964205.1. Taxonomy (NCBI): domain Bacteria; kingdom Bacillati; phylum Cyanobacteriota; class Cyanophyceae; order Desertifilales; family Desertifilaceae; genus Roseofilum; species Roseofilum sp. The sequence continues at coordinate 27,512 of NZ_CEZBFX010000044.1, forward strand.
TAACCTTCCCCACTAAAATTTATCCACAATTTTTTGGAAAATACGATCCGGAATCGAATGGTCTTGAAGATAGACTTTATCATATTTTTCTTCCAGTTTCTGCCAATCAATAGAATGATCTGATAAAACTTCGTTTTTAAACACCTCTAACGCTTTGCCAGACAAGCCTTTTTTTAAACACTGTTTCATCGCTAATCGACTTTCATCAATTTCCCCAATACACTCAAAGGGCGTATGTTCTTCTAATCCTATCATTTGCCTAAAAATGGGGAGTAAGTCTGGATCGTCGAATAAATTAACCCCAAAAACCCTATCTACAGCACCCGGATCAAACGTAGACATCAAGCCGAGCCAGACATAAGCACATTTAGGACATTTCTTGCACCAGGGTTTTTTGATATTACAAGAATGAATTTTAGGCAGAATCTCTGGATACTGACTCAGCTTCTTGAAAATCCGGAAATCATAGACCGGCTGTAAAATTCCGAAGTAAGTAAAATTCGATAACAGATGATTCTGAATAAACGTATTTAATGCTTGCTCTGCCTCAAAACCTTTCCCCCATTGATGATTAACTTCTTTTCCCAATTCCTCCCAGAATAAATTCCCGGTGTTAGCACTTCTTTCATGGGCCAAACTCAAGAATTTATAACCTTCATGAAGCATAAGAGGCAAGGATTCAAAAATGGAAACCGGAGTTTCGGGAGCAATAATGCCTGAATTTTTGGGGAAATATAAGGGAAACAAAGGGAAATCTAGGAAGTCATCGATAATTGAAATTTTATGAGTTTTAATAGGAGTCGTTTCTTTGACAACTTCAGTAATCAGATCGTGTTGTAGCTCGGCTTTGCCATAAACACTGTGGGAATATTGCATAGAGGAAAATGGAAGACCCGCGTCTTCCAGGATTTTCATCGCCACAACACTATCTTTTCCACCTCCACAACCCGTGAGAATTGTGGAATTATTGCCTAGTATTGTCCCTGAAGTTGATTCTCCTAATGGTTGTGAATAGATGATTTCCGGTTGCTGATAATCAGTGACCTGATTTTCATACCAATGTTGACCAAAAACGCCTTGATAGATTTTCACAAACAGTTCTAAGGCAGGTTGTGCTAAATATTGGGCGATCGGGGAAATGTCATAATATTTGGGAAATAATGAACATAATTTCATTCCTTCAAATAAGGCAACATAAGCCGCTATTCTGTTGGTAAGTTCTTCTGAATAGTGCTGTTTGAGTTTAGAAAATGAGACACTCTGGTAAAAAACTTTGGTGGAAAATTCAAATTCATCGGCACTATAGCGCACACTCAAATGGTGTTCATGAATGTTCAAATTCTCAATTTTAAGTGTTTCTATCTTCATGATCTACCATCCCCGTGCCCTTGGGTCTCCTCTAAATGGACTAATGATATCAACCGTAATCCATCCACCATAAACATCACCCTCTTGAGAGGTAACTTGCTCATTATTATTTGCATAGGGGTATTATTTTTGAAAATGAAAAATATCTACAGAGTGTGGTAAAACAACCTCACCACTATCAATCTTTTGCGAACTAGTCCCAAAGTAATCGAGAATTAATCTAAGCTGTAATGGCGAAAAACAGTCAATGTTAACACCTAGCATAAAATTAAGGAGATGTTTACCAACTTCAGAATGTGGTTCAAAACATTGAGTAATATTGACTAAAAACTGAAGTCTTTTTTCAACAAACGAAAGATTACGTTCATTGAAATATTTTTTCAGCTCTTCACTGTAACAAGGGAACTCTCCATATAGCCGATAATTAGCTTGGTAGTAAGGTTCATTCAGCAATTGTCTTTTAGCAGGAATGGCAATTATTGCCATTCCGCCTTCTGCTAGACATTCATAAACTTTGCAAATGACAGTTTCAATGTCTGAAAAGTAGAGCAGTGACTGAATTAATAGAACCAAGTCAAACTTTTGAGTCAAGACTAGATCTTCAAATTTACTTTGATGTATATCAAAAGAGAGCTTTGCAGGCTCAGATGTATAAATCACCTGGCATTCTTTTTGGATTAAGCTACAGGCTGTTTCGTTAGGGTCAACACCAACAAAATGAATTTTGTTTTCTGAAATAAGACTTTTCAAGAGAAGCTTTTCAAATAATCCCTGTCCACAACCTATGCTAAGGATTTCGTGAGTTGGTTGTTGAGATTTGTTTTGTTCAAAAATATTCAGGATCTCTTCCAGGATTATTAGTTCTTCGTTGTGGTGATTGCGATAAGCAATTTGTCCCTCAATATATTGTTGTTCATTAAGTTTTAGAAGCTTTAAGCTTTGATCTGAGAAGAGAGAAAAAACTGCTGACTTTTGCAGGCTCTTTAAAGTGCCTACTGGTTCAGAATCAAAATCCATTAAACTATTCATCATGAGAAAATTTATTATATGTTTACATCTTCTAAATTTTGAGCAATCCTAAAACCAGCATGTTGATAAAAAGTCTTGCGGAACCAGTTGCGGCAAGAAGGGGAGGCATAAGCACCTGTACTTGCCCAAGATCCGCCTAGCATAATTTTATGATCGCTATCAAAAAATGGGGCAGAATAATCTTCATATAAGGGATGCGGTTCAAATCCTGGTAAAGGATTAAATTCGTCACTGAGCCATTCCCAAACATTACCGCGAAGGTCATCAAGTCCAGAGGATGCTTCAGAGTTTTTTAAGCTTCCTACGGGAGAAGGAGAACCAAATTTTACATTTAGGTTAAAGTCACGATCGCGCTGAGAACCTCTTGCTGCAAGGTTCCATTCTGCTTCACTCATTAAGCGGGTTCCTTCACCTTTCCAGCGACAATAAGCCATCGCTTCATAATGATTGACTTCAACGGGCCAATCTAGGGGTAAGTCTATATTCTCAAAGAGGGTGCGATATTGATAACTGCTATTTTGAGCGATCCAGAATTTGGGATGCTTGATGTTATTCTCTTGCTTCCAATTCCAAGATTCATTGTCCCAAAACTCTGGGTTTTTATAGCCATCATCTTGGATAAATTGCCAGAATTCTTCATTGGTAATCAGATGCTGACTGGCTAGAAAAGGTTGGACTTCTACGGTTCGAGTTCCATATTCGCTATCCCAACCGTAGGTATTGGACATTTGAGGTTTTCCTAGATTAACAACTCCCCCAGAAACGGCAATCATTTTATTTTCAGGAAGGGTTTGATTGGAAGGTGCATATTGCCAGATTTTAGGACATTTCAAGTGGTCAACCGAGAATTGTCTGAGCAACATGGAAGAGGTTTCAAAATGAATCCGGTTATGCTCCATTCCCATGATTAAAGCCCAAAGGGGATGGTTTTGAGTAATGGGAAGATTTAGGGGACAGGTTTTCAGGACTTCGGTAATGGTTTCTTTGGCTTTCTCGCGATAGTCCCAAACTTGTTCGACTTGCGGCCAATTGATGGTTTTGATCGCTTCTTCTAGCTCTTCTGGACTACTGGGATCGACTCCTATTTCAAAGAGGATTTCATAGTCTGGGTTAATGCGCTGGTCTAATAATTCTACCCGAATGAGTTTGTTGATGTAGAACACGGGAGAGTGTCCGAGGTAGAAAATAATGGGATTTCTGAGGGGATCGGGATTGAGGTAAAAGCTCTCCTCATGGACTAAGCTTTTCATGAGAATTTCTTCTAATTCCCAGGAATTTTCAAAATAGTCCAGGAGGGTTTTGCGATCGCACTTATCCAGTTCTGGAGTTGGTAGTGACAGGAGTGTCTTCATGATTTTTTATACTTTTCGAGAGAGAATTAATCCAAACCAGTCGTTGGGATCGCTCCAAGCAGCAACCGGTTTTAGACCTTTTCCTGCGAGTTCTACTTGAACTTCCTGTGGATTGAATTTACGTGATATTTCTGTTCTGATTGTTTCTCCAGATACAAACCCAACTTGGAGATCGAGAGCTTGTAAATCAACGGTATGAGGGTTTAAGCAGCGCAAATGCATCTCAATTTGGTTGAGTTCCTGATTATAAAAGGCCCAATGTTCAAAATTTTGTCGTTTAAAATTGCCCCCAAAACGCTGGTTGAGATGCTCTAGCATGTTGAGATTAAATTCAGCAGTAACGCCTTGAGCATCATTGTACGCGGCTTCGATAATCTCTTTGGGCTTTTGTAAGTCTACACCGAGGAGGAAATATTCGCCCATGTGTAGAGCGTCTAGAATATGGTCGAAGAAGCGATCGCACTCTTGAGCATTCAAATTGCCCAAGGTACTCCCCAAGAAGAATACCATCCGAGAGGGTGCAGGGGTTCGTTCTAGTTCTACTAAGGCTTGTTCGTAGGTTCCCACCAATCCTTGAATCTTTAGACTAGGATACTCTTTAAGCAACTGTTGGGCACTTTCAGTCAGAATGCTACCACTGACATCAATGGGAATATAGTGTAGGGAATTGGTCAAACCTTGATACGCATCTAACAAGCGACGGGTTTTAGTGGAACTTCCACTTCCTAACTCTACCAATTCACAAGCACCTGTCATCCGAGCAATTTCATCAGCATATTGTTTGAGGATAGAATCTTCTGTACGAGTTGGATAATATTCGGGGAGCTGGCAAATTTGCTCGAACAACTGAGAGCCATACTCATCATAGAAATACTTAGGGGGTAAAGTCTTCCGATCTTGATTTAATCCCTGGATGACATCTTGTCTGTCTGCTGTAGATGCTGACTGGTTAGGATTGCTTAAATGTTTAAGCTGTAAACGCTCTTGAGTTGCGGGCAAAATAGCCACGATAAATGCTCCCTTAGTTGATGATCCTGACTCTCTCTATCTAGGGTATCAGGTTTTAGCTCACTCCAGAAAGAAAAATCTAGCGATCGCGTCAGCGATGCCCAGCCTTATCGCCAATTAACTCCCCGTTTCCTGCCACGACTTTACCGATCTCAAAGGCTTGAATCCCTTGCGAATCAAAGGTATTGAAGGCAAACTCTGCTTGTTCGGGATCGATCAACACCACAAATCCAATTCCCATATTAAACGTATTAAACATTTCTTCCTGCACCACCGATCCAGCTTCAGCTAACCATTGGAAAATGGGCGGAATTTCCCAGGCACTCCAATTGATAGAAATGGATTGATTTTGACCTAAACAACGAGGTAGATTTTCGGGTAAACCTCCACCGGTAATATGGGCCATTCCATGGATATCTAAACCTTCAGCCAGGGCAGTTAAAATCGGTTTAACATAAATTTTTGTCGGGGTTAATAATAGCTCACCCAACGATTTATCTAATCCCTTCGGGATCGCATCCCAACTTAAGCCTTGAGTTTCCACAATGGAGCGAACCAAACTAAATCCATTACTATGAACACCCTGACTCGCTAAGGCGATCGCCACATCCCCTAAACGCACTTTCGAGCCATCTAATAGATTCTTCTTTTCCACAATTCCCACAGAAAAGCCCGCTAAATCATACTCTCCCATCGAGTAAAATCCTGGCATTTCCGCCGTTTCGCCTCCGAGCAGGGCACATCCGGCATCCTTACATCCTTGGGCAACACCAAACACGACTTGTTCTAACTGTTCTGGATTTAACTGTCCGGTAGCGAGATAATCCAGAAAAAACAGAGGTTCAGCACCAGAAGTGAGCACATCATTAACACACATGGCGACTAGATCGATGCCAATCGTATCGTGGCGATCGCACGCTTGGGCAATTTTGAGCTTAGTTCCTACCCCATCAGTTCCCGAAACTAACACCGGTTCTGAATATCCTCCCGGTAACTGAAAATAGCCCCCAAATCCACCCAGTCCCCCCAAAACTTCAGGGCGATAGGTACTTTTAACCCAACGACGAATCTGGCCCACAAACGCCCGACCCGCCTCAATATTTACTCCTGACTCCTGATAATCCATGGTTTCTACTCCCTATTTACCTGTAAGTTGAGGCATATATCAAATATTCTTATCTATCGTGGGATCGCAGGGTGTACCTTAGTCTGGGCAATCCATACAGCGTACTTTTACTTAGTTTTTTGGGGATCGCGGCCTTCCCCAATCCCAAAAAATTGTGATAGCCTATCGCTGTTCAATCTAAAAACCAAATTCATAACGATTTCGATTTTTAGACTAAGAAACTTAAAACCCTCCACAACTGAAGGTTATTCTACCCTCTGTTGGAGTGGGAAAAGTAGGGCTAAGTCAATCTGATAACAACCGTAAATTCAGATGGCATATCAGAGTTCAGACTCTGCCTCTTTTGTCCTAATCACCTAAGACTTTATGAACCAACATCTTTGGAAAAGCTTAACCGTTTCTGCTCTCCTCTTGACCCTAGGCTCGGGGACTTCTAGTCATGCAGAACCCAACGATCGGCTTGCTAATCGTATGGCTCCTGAGTCGGAGGAGATCGCCCAACAAAAACAAGAAGAACAAAATCTGACCGCTTCGGAACTCCCAGAGGTGGAGACTTCCAATACCCCTGAAACCGGCGAAAGTCAGAGCATTGCTCAGAACCCAGACCCGGAGATTATCAGCGCTACACAGACTCAGCCAACTTCTGTTACCAAGATTTATCCCCATACCCTCAATGGACAGGCAGCCGCTACCTTATATGTTCAAAATATTCCTGTCCTCACCTTTCTGGGGGAACCCATTACTCAAGAAATAACCCAGGAAACTGCGGCCCCCTTATCAACCACCCCAGTTTCCATGGTCAATTTATCGGATACTGAACCGGTTCAAGACGCAGAGCAAGTCGCCGAAAAACTATCCGAATGGGTAAGAACAGTAGAAGATGCCCAAGAAATCGCTCTTAAATGGGATGAAGACTTAGAAACCTATCTCATTCAAGCCCAAGAGCAAACCCTAGTGACCATGGGCCAAGATGTAATTTTACCCGATACAACCAATGACTCTACCCAAGATGCGGTTCAAGCCACTAACCGGCTACGCCGCCTTCTCGGGAATGCCCCTCCCATTGAAGAAGTCTATGGTAAACCAGTCATGGCTCCTGCTAAAGAACCCCACAATACCCTGTCTTCCGAGAGGCAATTAGTTGCGGTTCAAGCCATTAGTGGTTGGGCTTCTTGGTATGGGCCCGGCTTCCATGGTAATTTAACCGCTAATGGGGAAATTTATAACCAATATGGGTTAACGGCTGCCCATCGGAATTTACCCTTTGGTACAATGGTACGTGTCACCAACATAGATAATGGTCGTTCCCTAATTGTACGCATTAATGACCGTGGCCCCTATGTTCGGAACCGCATTATTGACCTGTCTAAAGGAGCAGCCCAAGAACTGGGATTAATCAGTATGGGGGTTGCCCCAGTACGGGTGGAAATCCTGGAAAGATAGTAGACTTCTTGCAGGAATGAGGCAATAGGCATGAATAGCAATAATCATTAAGAATATAGGATTATTGCATTTCTATTCATTGTCTGCTCACTTATGCAAGAGGCCGAGTTGTGATCAATTCTCCTTCTGGTAAACCTAACCTGGTACACCATTCATAACGAGTCGACTGTGCATCTGTACAAAACGATTGCTGCTCTTCAAACCTATTTACGGCAGCAGTCTCCCTCTGTGATTTTTGCTCTTGTCCCCACCATGGGATCGCTTCATGGGGGGCATTTGCGTTTAATTGAGTTAGCGCGACAAGAAAGCGATCGCGTAATAGTCAGCATTTTTGTTAATCCACTTCAATTTGGGCCGAATGAAGATTTAGCGACCTATCCTCGCAATTTAGAGCACGACTACGAACTGTGTCGCCAAGCTGGGGCAGATGTGGTTTTTGCACCTACTCCAGAGGCAATGGGGATTGTCGGCGATTCGATCGCCCAAACTCTTGTTATTCCTCCAAAATCGATGACTTCGATTCTTTGTGGCCAAACTCGTGTGGGCCATTTTCAGGGAGTGGCAACTATCGTCACGAAGTTATTTAATGTAGTTCGTCCCCATCGAGCCTATTTTGGCCAAAAAGATGCTCAACAACTGGCGATTATTCGCCAGTTAGTGCGAGATCTAAATCTGGGAGTTGAGATTATCGGTTGTCCAACAGTACGGGAAGCCTCGGGATTAGCCATGAGTTCTCGCAATCAGTATTTAAGCGATCGCGATCGCGAAGAAGCCTTAGTCTTATATCAGGGACTCAAGAGCGCAGAAACGGCGTTTAAAAACGGCGATCGCACCCGCGAAGGGTTAATCGGTGCATTTGAGGCGATCGCCAAAACCATGCCGAATGTACAGATCGAATATGCAGATTTAGTCGATCCTCAGACCCTAGAACCTTTACAGACGATCCTTTTTGAGGGATTATTAAGTGTTGCAGCTAAAGTGGGTTCTACTCGTTTGATTGATAATATTATCTTGTGCGACCGCCGCCCCATCATTGCTATCGATGGCCCAGCAGGAGCCGGAAAATCAACTATTGCTCGCCAAGTGGCCGAACAACTCGGCCTGTTATATCTAGATACGGGAGCCATGTACCGAGCCGTGACTTGGTTAGTGCAACAAGCAGGAATTGCCTTAACTGACGAACCCGCTATTGTGGAATTAGTCAGTGAATGTGAGATTCGCTTTGAGTATTCCCCGGATTGGTCAGACAATAGGGATCAACGGCCATTCGTCCCGACATCATCGCAAGATTTTTATCCTGGAAGAGCAGGAGGCAGTAGCCGAGTTGCTTATCTCGAAAAAGGCACCCGTGGCCCCTGCCAAGTCTTTATTAATAATCAGAATGTTACCGAAGTGATTCGGTCTTTAGAAGTAACCGCTCAAGTTTCGGCGATCGCCAGTTTAGGAGCTGTGCGCCAGAAGCTGGTTGAGCAACAACAGTTATGGGGAAAACGAGGCGGACTCGTGGCCGAAGGACGGGATATCGGAACCCACGTTTTTCCTGAGGCTGACCTGAAAATTTTCCTCACCGCCTCGGTTGAAGAACGGGCGAAAAGACGACAGCGGGATTACTTAGCTCAATCCTCCCACTCATTGCCAACCCTTCCCAGCACGGAACAATTGGAGCAAGACATCCGTAAGCGAGATTATACCGACAGTCACCGAGAAATTGCTCCCTTACAGAAAAGTCCACAGGCGATCGAAATTCTCACAGATAACCTGAGTATCGACGAAGTGACCCATAAAATTATTGCTCTCTATGAGTCTACCGTGTTGAGCCTTAATTAAGGCCTAATTCAGCAATTCTTCCCAAATTCAGCTACCCAGATCACACGGTGTAGAGTACCAAGATCACGTATCCACTCCAAGGATCGATGCATAGTGGGAGAGTAGAGGCCGGTTTACCCATATTTTCGTTTTCCACCGAAATTTTCGTGAACCCACCCCTTGTATCTTAAGAGAGTAGGAGATCGGGCCAAGTCAGCGCTTGGCTTCAAGGTT